>JAPFFX010000058.1 GCA_026645375.1 Citricoccus sp. WCRC_4
CGCGGCCCCAGTGGCTGCGGCCTCGGTGACCGGGACCGGCCCGACCGCGGGGCTCGCGGGACCGGCCGAGGCCAGGCCCACGCACCGGCCGCGGGCGTCCTCGGCCAGCCACAGGTCGGTGCCCCGCGCCAGTTCCCGGCGCCAGTGCTCGGCCTGTTGCGGCAGGGTCGCCTCAGCGGCGGCGAAGAACGCCTCGTCCCTCAGGTGACCATAGGCCTCGCGCCAGGCGCGGGCCTTCGTGGCCAGCACGGCCTCGAGGTCGGCCTGGGCGGCGTCGCGGACGTAGAAGCGGGTCTGGTCGGGCGGCCCGCTCACCGGTTCTTCAGGGCCGCTTCCAGGCGCTCGACCTTGCCGTCGAGCTCACCGGTGTGCCCGGGCCGGATGTCCGCCTTGAGCACCAGGGAGATGCGCGAGCCGAACGGGGCGACGGCGTCCACGGCGTCCTTGACGACCGCCATGACCTCGTCCCACTCCCCCTCGATCTCGGTGAACATCGAGGAGGTGCGGTTGGGCAGCCCGGAGTCCCGGACCACCTGCACGGCGGCGGCGACGGCATCGTGCACCGAGCCGTCCTCGGCCTGCTGCTGCGTGCCGGAGTCCCCGGGGCGGGGCGTTCCGGAGGGGGCTACGGAGAAGGCGACGATCATGCACCCAGTCTGCCCCACCGCCGTCGGGGGCCCAAGGGGTGGGTTATGCGCCACCGCCGAAGAGCGGCGCCACCGACTTGACGAGCTCATAACCACCGAGGACCACGAAGACGAGGGCGGTCAGGCCCAGCAGGCCGTTGTGGAACCACCGGTTGCGGAACTTCGCCGGGACCAGCTTCCGCTGGTTGTTCAGGAACAGCAGCGTGATGGCCAGGAACGGCATGAACAGCGCCCCGAGCGTGCCGTAGAGCAGGATCAGGAAGATCGGCCGCTCCAGGAACAGCAGGGACATCGGCAGGATGGTCAGCCAGATCAGGTAGAACCGGGCCGGCTTCGATTCCAGCGAGGGGGCGTCGTCCTGGTCCAGGCTGTCCGCCGGCTTGCGGAAGTTCGTCCAGAAGTCGGCGAACATCAGCGAGACGCCGTGCCACACGCCCAGCAGGGAGGAGAAGGAGGCGGCGAAGAAGCCGATCAGGAAGATGATGGAGAACGCCTGGCCGTAGCGATCGGCCAGCACGTTGCCCACGTCCAGCAGCCCGCGGTCACCGGCGGAGATGGCCAGCCCGGCCGAGTGCAGCAGCTCCACGCCCATGATCATGGTGGCGATCACGAAGACGCCGGTGAGGACGTAGGCCGTGGAGTTGTCGTAGCGCATGACCTTCATCCACTTGGGCGTGTTCCAGCCCTTCTCGCGCAGCCAGTAGCCGTAGGCGGCCAGCGTGATGGTGCCGCCGACGCCGCCGGCCAGTCCGAGGACGTAGAACATGGCGCCCTCCTCCGCGGGGATCATCGGGATCAGCCCGGTGAGGATCTCCCCGAGGTTCGGCGCGGTCAGGGCCGCGGAGACGAGCACGGCGACGAACATGATGCCGATGAGCACGGTCATGAGCTTCTCGATGAGCCCGTACCTGTTGATCCACACCAGGCCCAGGCCGAGCAGTCCGGAGACGATCGCGAAGATCTTGGAGTCGACCTCCGGGAACAGCGCCGCGAGGGGCAGCGCGACCGAGCTCATGGCGGTGGCCCCGTAGACGAAGCCCCAGATGATGATGTAGATGCCGAAGTACCAGCTGGTCCAGACGCCGAGGGTGCGCCAGCCCTGGAAGATGGTCTTGCCGGTGGACAGGTAGTACCGGCCGGTGCCCTCCACGAGCACGATCTTGAAGATGACGCCCAGCACCACGGCCCACATGAGCCCGTAGCCGTAGCGCGAGCCCGCCGTCAGGGTGGCGACGAGGTCCGCGGCGCCCACGCCGGTGGCGGCGGCGACGATGCCGGGGCCCAGTGAGTTCCACTTGACCTTGACCGGCGTCTCGTCGATCTCGGCCTGCGTGAACCCGACGATCTCGGGGTTGTGGACCGGATGATGGCGGTCCACGGGGTCGTGACGTGACATGGGGTCCCCTAGGTGAGGTGCGATGGGATGACAGGACAATGGCGTAGGACACGGTAGCCGGTGAGCGGGGTCGCCCCCAAAGGCCGCACGTGGCCCGGGTCCGGGTGGCGCGCGCCTAGAGTGGGATCCGAGGCACACCGTCCACGGGAAGGCTTGGAACGCGACATGGCCCAGGGCATCTTCGTCACCACCACCACCAACGGAGCCGGCAAGTCCCTCGTGACGCTCGGGCTGGCGGACTCGCTGTACAAGCGCACCGGGTCGATCGGGTTCTTCCGCCCGGTGGTCCCGGGCGACTCGGTGGAGGCCGATCCCATGGTCCAGCTGATGCGGGAGAGCTACGGGCTCGACGCCGGCCGGTCCCGGGGCGGGGTGACGGCCGCCGAGGCGCGGGGCCTGCTGGCCGAGGGCCGTTCCGACGAACTGCACGAGCGCTGCGTGGCCCAGTTCGACGAGATGGCCGCGGCCTGCGCGATCATCGTGGTGGAGGGCACCGACCTGACCGGGGCGGACCCGGCGATCGAGCTCGACCTCAACGCCTCGCTGGCCCGCCACCTGGGCACGCCCGTGGTGGGCGTGGTCTCCGCTGCCGGGCTGGATGGGGCCGGCGTCGCCGATGCCGTGGACCTGGCCCGGCGCACCCTGGACGAGTCCGGTGTCGAGTTGCTGGCGATGATGGTCAACCGGGCCGACCCGGCGCGCCTGGACGCCATCGCCGAGGCCATCCGCCCCGGCCGCCATGCCTGGCCGGTGTACGTCCTGCCCGAACTGCCCGAGCTGGCGCTGCCCTCGGTGGCGGAGGTCGCCGCCGCCCTCGGCCTGACCCAGGTGGCCGGCAACACGAACCTGGACCGTGACGTCTCCGAGGTCAGGGCCGTGTCCATGGAGGGCGGGAACTTCCTGCAGATCCTGCGCGAGGGTGCCCTCGTGCTGGTCTCCGGTGACCGTTCGGACGCCGTGCTCGCCACCGTCGCCTCGTCCCTGGCCCCCGAGTTCCCCGTGGCCTCCGGGATGATCCTGACCAACGGGATCGAGCCCAACGAGCAGATCCGCCGGCTCTACGCCGGGGCGACCTTCCCGATCTTCAGCACCTTCGCCGACACCTTCAGCACGGCCCGCGCCGTCGCCACGGTGCGCAGCGAGCTCTCCAGCGCCCAGCCCCGCAAGACCGCGGCCGCCCTGGGCGCCTGGCACCAGCGGGTGGACGGCAACGAGCTGTTCGAGCGCATCCAGCTGCCGCGCGTCGAGCGGACCACCCCGCTGCGCTTCCTGCACGGGCTGATCGAGCGGGCCCGGGCCGACCGGAAGCGGATCGTGCTCCCGGAGGGCGAGGACCCCCGCATCCTGCGCGCCGCGGAGATCCTGCGCCGCCGGGACGTGTGCGACCTCGTGGTGCTCGGGGACGAGGCCCAGGTGCGTGACGTGGCGGCGCGCGAGGGCGTTGACCTGACCGGCCTGGAGCTGCTGGATCCCGCCACCGCGCCGGCCCGCGAGCGCTACGCCGAGGAGTACGCCCGGCTGCGCTCCCACAAGGGGGTGGACATCGACCGGGCGCGCGAGGTGATGACCGAGGGCGCGTACTTCGGCACCATGATGGTCCACCTCGGGGACGTGGACGGCATGGTCTCCGGGGCCGCACACACCACCGCCAACACCATCCGTCCGGCGCTGGAGTTCGTGAAGACCCGCCCCGGGGTCTCGATCGTCTCCTCCGTGTTCTTCATGCTGCTGCCGGACCGCGCCCTGGTCTACGGCGACTGCGCCGTGAACCCGGACCCGGACGCCGACCAGCTGGCCGACATCGCCTATGCCTCGGCCGTGACCGCCCACCAGTTCGGCGTGGACCCGCGGGTGGCCATGCTGTCCTACTCCACCGGCGGCTCCGGCTCCGGGGAGGCGGTGGACAAGGTCCGCACCGCCACCGAACTGGTCCGGGCGGCCCACCCGGAGCTGAAGGTGGACGGTCCGCTGCAGTACGACGCCGCGGTGAACGCCTCCGTGGCCGCCTCGAAGATGCCGGACTCCGAGGTGGCCGGCCAGGCGACCGTGTTCATCTTCCCGGACCTGAACACGGGCAACAACACCTACAAGGCGGTCCAGCAGTCCTCCGGGGCGGTGGCCGTGGGGCCGGTGCTGCAGGGACTGAACAAGCCGGTCAACGACCTCTCCCGCGGGTGCACGGTGGACGACATCGTCAACACCGTGGCCATCACCGCCATCCAGGCCCAGGGCGACTGACCACCGGCTCCCGGCCCCCCGCTCCCGGTTCCCGGCTCCCCAGAAAGGCTCTCCACACATGCTCATCCTCGTCATCAACTCGGGGTCCTCCTCGCTGAAGTACCAGCTGCGCGAGGTCAATGCCGACGGCACGGAGCCGGAGGACCCGGTGGTGGCGAAGGGCCTGGTGGAGCG
>JAPFFX010000100.1 GCA_026645375.1 Citricoccus sp. WCRC_4
AGCCCGCGACCCCAGCGCAACCGGCAGCCCGAACGCAGTCGGCGCCCGCGCCGGAACCCGCCGTGCTGCCCGGCGCCACGGGCGAGCGGCCCCGCTCCACCCCGCCGGTGCGCAAGCTCGCCAAGGACCTGGGGCTGGACCTGGCGGACATCACCGGTACCGGTACCGACGGCGTCGTGACGCGCGACGACGTGAAGCGGGCAGCCGATGGCGGCCGGCCGGCATCGGGAACCGCGACGGCCCCCTCGCCGGGCGCCACCGCGGTCCGGACCCTCGGGGGACGGCCCCGCACGGAGGAGGAGCCCATCCGCTCCGTGCGCAAGGCCACGGCCGCGGCCATGACCGCCAGTGCCTTCACCGCGCCCCATGTGACGGAGTTCCTCACGGTGGACGCCACCGAGTCCCTCGAGCTGCTGGACGGGCTCAAGGGCCACCGGGACTTCCGGGAGCTGAAGCTGACCCCGCTGACCCTGGTCGCCCGGGCGGCCTGCCTGGCCCTGCAACGCACCCCGGAACTCAATGCCCGGTGGGACGGGGAGAACGGGCGGATCATCCGGCAGAACTACGTCAACCTGGGTATCGCGGCGGCTACGCCGCGCGGGCTGATGGTGCCCAACGTCAAGGACGCCCAGGCGCTCGACCTGGCCGGGCTGGCCCGCGGCGTGGCCGCACTGACCGGGGCGGCGCGCGAGGGGGCGCTCACCCCGGAGCAGCTGACCGGCGGCACCTTCACGCTGACGAACGTCGGCGTGTTCGGCGTGGACGCGGGGACGCCGATCATCAATCCGGGCGAGGCCGGGATCCTGGCGCTGGGCCAGGTCCGCAGGATGCCGTGGGAACACCGCGGGGAGATCGCGTTGCGGCAGGTCGTCACGCTGTCCCTGTCCTTCGACCACCGGCTCGTGGACGGCGAACAGGGCTCACGGTTCCTGGCGGACGTGGGTGCGGTCCTGCGGCAACCGGGAATGGCCCTCGCGCTGTTCTAGTCGAGCTGCATGATCAGCTCGGTCACCACCTCGGAGCGTGCGTTGGAGAACGTCTTGTCCTCGCCGACCACCGCGAAGCCGCGGCGGGTGAGGATCTTCTGGGGCCCGACGTTGTCCACGGGAACGTGGGCGCGGATGGGGCGGTCCGTGAACGAGGCGAGGAAGGCGTCGACCGCCGAGGTGGTGATGCCCTGGCCCCAGTATTCGCGGGCCGTCCAGAAGGAGAGTTCGGGAACCGAGCCGATCCCGGACACGATCAGGGCGCCGGCCACCGCGCCGTCCTCCTCGATGGTCCAGACCTGGGTGTCCGCGTCGTCGAGCAGTCGCGACCAGTGGTAGTCGAAGACACCGCGGTCCTGCGGGTTGCGCGGGGCGAAGGCGGCCATCTGGTTGGCCTCGGGATCCTGCTGGTGCTCGAAGAAGCGGTCCAGGTCCTCGGATCGGACTTCACGAAGTTGCACGGGACAGTGACCTCCTCGTCACGGGTAGCCGCCGGATCCGGCGCGGGCTCGGACCCACTGTACGCGCAATCAGGGCCAGATCCGTGCGTGGCGGTGATCGGATGGGCGCCGGGTCTCGACAGTCGGCGGTACCGGTGACTACCATTTCCATCAGATTCGGTTACTCACCATTCACCGAAACCCAGCAGCCAGGAAGGCCACCGTCATGACCACTGCCCCCCAGTCCACCCGCGGCGCCGTCGCCGGACCGGAACTCGACGAGGACTACCGTGACCTCGTGGCCATGGTCCGGGAGTTCGCCAACGAGGTGGTCGCCCCGGTGTCCGCCGAGCTCGATGCCCGTCACGAGTTCCCGTACGACATCGTGCGCCAGATGGGCGAGCTGGGCCTGTTCGGGTTGCCGTTCCCGGAGGAGTACGGCGGTATGGGCGGGGACTACTTCGCCCTGGCCCTGGCCCTGGAGGAGCTGGGCCGGGTCAACCAGTCGGTCGCGATCACCCTGGAGGCCGGGGTGTCCCTCGGGGCCATGCCGGTCTACCGGTTCGGCACCGAGGAGCAGCGGCAGCAGTGGCTGCCGGAACTGGTCACGGCCCGGCGCCTGGCCGGATTCGGCCTGACCGAGCCGAACGGCGGCTCGGACGCCGGCGGGACGCAGACCACGGCAAGCCTGGCGGACGGCACCTGGACCGTCAACGGTGCCAAGGAGTTCATCACGAACTCCGGGACCGACATCACCAGCCTGGTCACCGTCACGGCGGTCACCGGGACCACCGAGGGGCGGGACGGGAAGCCGGCCAAGGAGATCTCGACCATCCTCGTGCCCTCCGGGACGCCCGGTTTCACGGTGGGCCAGGCCTATGACAAGTCCGGCTGGAACTCCTCGGACACCCATCCCCTGTTCTTCGACGACGTGCGCGTGCCGGAGGCCAACCTCCTGGGGGAGCGAGGGCGCGGCTACGCCAACTTCCTGTCCATCCTCGACGAGGGACGCATCGCGATCGCAGCCCTGGCCACGGGGGCCGCCCAGGGCTGCGTGGACGAGTCCGTGGCCTACGCGAACACCCGCCTGGCCTTCGGGCAGCCGATCGGCAGGAACCAGGCCGTCTCCTTCAAGATCGCCCGGATGCAGGCGCGCGCCCACACCGCCCGGCTGGCGTACTACGAGGCCGCGGCCAAGATGCTGGCCGGCAAGCCGTTCAAGACCGAGGCCGCCATTGCCAAGCTGGTCGCCGGTGAGGCTGCCATGGACAACGCCCGGGACGCGACCCAGGTGTTCGGCGGCTATGGCTTCATGAACGAGTCGCTGGTGACCCGCCACTACCGCGACTCCAAGATCCTGGAGATCGGCGAGGGCACCACCGAGGTGCAGTTGATGCTGATCGCCCGCTCGCTGGGGCTCTGAACGACCAGCCCTGTGATAGGTATCACTTTCTGTCTAGGATAACCACGTCATCACCCACACAGGCATCCTGGCGATGCCGTCCTGACAAGGGGGCTTCGTGTCTTCAACACCACACCCCGACCTGGCTGACAACGGTCACGTCGACTTCCGGGCCGTACAGTCCACACCGCAATTCCAGGAACTGCGCCGCACCCACCGGAGCTTCGTCTTCCCGTGGACCGTGGTGTTCCTGGTCTGGTACTTCCTCTACGTCATCCTCGCGGCGTACTTCCCCGACTTCATGGCGATCAAGGTGCTCGGCAACATCAACCTCGGCATCATCATCGGTCTGCTCCAGTTCGTCTCCACGTTCGTGATCACCGGCCTGTACGTGTCCTTCGCGAACCGCAGGCTGGACCCGAAGGCCACCGCCATCCGTGAGGAACTCGAGGCTCTCGATCCCTCCATCGCCAACCAGAGCCTCGCCGAGGGAGGAAACAAGTGAACATCGCCCCCGTCCTCACCACCGCCGCCGAGGGGACCAACGTCGGCGAGCCCTGGCTCAACATCCTGATCTTCGGCATCTTCGTCGCCATCACCCTCGTGATCGTGCTCAAGGCCTCGAAGAACACCAAGACCGCGGCCGACTACTACGCCGGCGGCCGGTCCTTCACCGGGACCCAGAACGGCACCGCCATCGCCGGTGACTACCTGTCGGCGGCCTCCTTCCTGGGCATCGTGGGCGCCATCGCCATCAACGGTTATGACGGCTTCCTCTACTCCATCGGCTTCCTCGTCGCCTGGCTCGTCGCCCTGCTGCTGGTGGCCGAACTGCTGCGCAACACCGGCAAGTACACGATGGCCGACGTGCTGTCCTTCCGCCTGCAGCAGCGGCCCGTGCGCATTGCGGCCGCGCTGGCCACCCTGATGGTCTGCGTGTTCTACCTGCTGGCGCAGATGGCCGGTGCCGGGGCCCTGGTGTCCCTGCTGCTGGGCATCAACGACCGGCTCGGCCAGTCCCTCGTCATCGCCGTCGTCGGCGCCCTCATGATCGTCTACGTCCTGGTCGGCGGGATGAAGGGCACCACCTGGGTCCAGATCATCAAGGCCTGCCTGCTCATCGCCGGTGCCTTCATCATGACCATCTGGGTCCTGGCGCTGTTCGGCTTCAACTTCTCCGCCCTGCTCGGTCAGGCCGTCGAGCTCAGCCCCCATGGTGAGGCCATCCTCAGTCCGGGCCTGCAGTACGGCGTCAGCGAGGTCGCCAAGCTCGACTTCCTGTCCCTCGGCCTGGCCCTCGTGCTCGGTACCGCGGGCCTGCCACACGTCCTGATGCGCTTCTACACGGTGCCCACGGCCAAGGAGGCCCGCAAGTCCGTGGTGTGGGCCATCGTGCTCATCGGCGCGTTCTACCTGTTCACCCTCGTCCTGGGGTACGGCGCCGGGGCGCTCATCGGTCCGGAGCGGATCCTCAGCGCACCGGGCGGCGTGAACTCCGCGGCCCCCTACCTGGCCTTCGAGCTGGGCGGGCCGTTGCTGCTCGGCCTGATCTCCGCCGTCGCCTTCGCCACCATCCTGGCGGTGGTGGCCGGGCTGACCATCACCGCCGCGGCGTCCTTCGCGCATGACATCTACGCCTCCGTGCTGGCCAAGCACAAGCCCAGCCCGGAGAAGGAGGTCAAGATCGCCCGACGCACCGTCGTGGTGATCGGCGTCCTCGCCATCCTCGGTGGCATCGGCGCCCAGGGGCAGAACGTCGCGTTCCTGGTCGCGCTGGCCTTCGCAGTGGCGGCCTCGGCCAACCTGCCCACCATCCTCTACTCGCTGTTCTGGAAGGGCTTCACCACCCGCGGTGCGCTGTGGTCGATGTACGGCGGGCTGGCGGCGGCGATCGTCCTGATCGTCTTCTCCCCGGTCATGTCCGGCACCGAGACCTCAATGATCCCGGGTGTCGACTTCGCCTGGTTCCCGTTGAAGAACCCGGGCATCATCTCGATCCCGCTGGCCTTCTTCCTCGGCTGGCTCGGCTCGATCACGGAGAAGCGTGCCGAGGACCCGGTCAAGCAGGCGGAGATGGAGGTCCGTTCCCTCACCGGCGTCGGCGCCGAGAAGGCGGTCCACCACTGAGCCAGGCCCTGGTCGGCTGACCATCCCGACGCGCGGCCCCGGACCATCGCGGTCCGGGGCCGCGCGCTGTCCATCCGCACCCGTCCGTGCAGTCACCTCCCAGCCGGCCCCGCCATAATGGACCGGTGACCTCCGCGCAGACCGCTCCCGCCCCCGCCGCTTCCGCAGCCCCCGACGGCGGCGCGCCTGAACGCCGACGGGTCACCCTGATCGGGTCCACCGGGTCGATCGGCACCCAGGGGCTGGACGTCATCGCCCAGGCCCCCGAGCGCTTCACCGTGGCCGGGCTCGCCGGCGGTGCCAACACCACGCTGCTGGCCCGGCAGGCGATCGCCACCGGCGCCCAGGCCGTGGGCAGCGCCACCGCCACCACCGACGAGCTCGCCCAGGCCATCGCCGCGGCCGCCGCCGAGGCGGGCGTCCCGGTCCCGTCGCCGGCCCTGTTCTCCGGGCCCACCGCGGCGGCCGAGGTGGCCGCGTGGGAGGACGCCGACGTCGTGCTCAACGGCATCACCGGTTCGATCGGCCTGGGGCCCACCCTCGCCGCACTCGGGGCCGGGCACCTGCTGGCACTGGCGAACAAGGAGTCCCTGATCGTCGGCGGGGCCCTGGTCCGCGCCGCCGCGGCCCCCGGCCAGCTGGTCCCGGTGGACTCCGAGCACTCCGCCCTGGCCCAGGCCCTGCGCTCCGGGTCCGCCGAGGAGGTCCGCCGGCTGGTCCTCACGGCCTCCGGCGGGCCCTTCCGCGGCCGCACCCGGTCCCAGCTGGCCACCGTCACCCCGGCCCAGGCCCTCGCGCACCCCACCTGGGACATGGGCAGGGTGGTCACCACCAACTCGGCCACCATGGTCAACAAGGCCCTCGAGGTGATCGAGGCCCACCTGCTCTTCGAC
>JAPFFX010000148.1 GCA_026645375.1 Citricoccus sp. WCRC_4
GAGGATGTACGAGTGAGGTAGCACGGAGACGGCCGCACTCCCCTGGGGGCGTGCGGCCGGCTCGGTGATCGACGCGCTGACTTCGCGTCCGCCCGCCGACCGTGATCCGTCCGCGGGCCGGCGTCGGGAGCCCGCGGAGCCAGCTGTCAGCTGTTCGGCACCAGCCGCAGCGGCATCCGGGCGAAGCCGCGCAGCACGTTGTGGATCCACGGGGTGACCTCACCGGTCAGCTCGATCCGGTCCACGCGCTGGGCCAGGGCCTGCAGCATGAGCTCGATCTCGGTGCGGGCGATCGGCTGCCCGACGCACTGGTGCAGACCCATGCCGAAGGCCACGTGGCCGGAGGCGTTGCGGTCCAGGTCGAACACGTCGGCGTTCTCGCCCCACTTGCGCGGGTCACGGTTCGCGGCCCCCATGAACAGCAGGATCTTGGAGTCCGCCGGGATGTGCACCCCGCCGATCTCGGTGTCCACGGTGCTGGTGCGGTGGAACATCTGGAAGGGCGACTCCACGCGCAGCGCCTCGTCCACGGCGAACTTGGCCAGCTGCGGCTTGGCCTTGAGCTTCTCCCACTGCTCGGGGTACTTGGCCAGGTTGTAGAGGGTGTTGCCGATGCCGAAGATGGTCGTGTCCACGCCGGCGGAGAGCAGGGCCCGGACCAGGAGGGTGGCCTGCTGGGGCTCGATCCGGCCCTCGTCGGCGACCGTCCAGATGTCCGCCCCGAGCCCGGTGTCCGTCAGGTTCTCCCGCTCGCAGCTGTCCATGACCCAGGCGGCCACGCGCTCGCCCTCCTCGAAGGCCGCGGCGCGGAGGTCATTGTCCGCCCCGAAGGCGTTGAAGACCATGGAGCCGTACGGCAGCAGGTTCTCCCGCCCGTCCGGGCGCAGGCCCACGGCGTCCGGGAACACCTTGAGCGGGTAGCGCTCGGCGATGTCCACGATGCCGTCCACGTCACCGCGCTGGGCCACCTCCTCGGCGAGCTCCTCGGCGAAGGGGGCGAACTGCTCGCGCAGCCGGCGCATGGTCGAGGGGGAGATGACCCCGGCCAGTCCGCGGCGCATGACGGTGTGCGTGGGCGGGTCGGACTCCAGGATCGACGGCGGGCGCCACTCGGCCTCCTTGCGGATGTCCTTGGGGCCCAGGCCGCCGCTGGAGCAGTACGACTCGAAGTCGGTGAGGATCTCGTAGACCCACTCGTAGCGGGTGACGGCGTAGCAGCCGTGCTTCTCCAGCCAGACCACCGGTCCGGCCTCGCGCAGCTTCTCGTGCAGCGGGTAGGGGTTCGAGATGTTCTCGATCGTGAAGGGGTCGTCCGGCAGGGAGACGACGCTGGTGGGGGACATCGTGACGGTCATGGATTCTCCTGGTGGCGTCGGGTCAGAGGTCGAGGACGAGCTTGGGGCAACCGGCGGCCGCGCGGGAGACGCAGACCATCATGCAGTCGCCGAAGCGCTTCTCGTCCTCGCTGAGGATGGCGTCGCGGTGCTCGACCTCGCCGCTGACCACGTGGGTCTCGCAGGTGCCGCAGATCCCGCCGCGGCAGGAGGACAGGACCCGGACGCCGTGCTCCTCCACGGCCTCCAGGATGGTCTGGTCCGGGGCCACCGTGACGGTCTTGCCCGTCTGGGTCAGCTCGACCTCGAAGGGCTCGGCGCTGGCACCGGCGTCCAGGCTCGCGGCCACGAACCGCTCCGTGTGCAGGACCCCGGGGGGCCAGCCCATGCAGTAGTCCTCGATGACGCGCAGCAGCGGCTCCGGGCCGCACGCGTACACGAGCATCTTGGCCCGCGGCAGGGCCAGCAGGCCCTCGAGGTCGATCCGTCCCACCTCGTCCTCGGGGAAGAGCAGGATCCGCTCGCCGTACCGCTCGATGAGCTCGTCCGCGAACGCCATCGACGCGCGGGAGCGCCCGCCGTAGGCCAGGCGCCACTCGCGCCCGGCGGCCTCGGCGGCCTCGATCATCGGCAGGATGGGCGTGATGCCGATGCCCCCGGCGATGAACAGGTACTTCCGGGAGTCCACGAAGGGGAAGTTGTTGCGCGGGCCGTTGATCCGGATGACGTCACCCTCGGCCAGTGACCGGTGGACGTACTCGGAGCCGCCGCGGGAGTCCCGCGTGTGCAGCACCGAGACCTGGATGCGGCTGCGGTCGGCGAGCGGGGAGCACAGCGAGTACTGGCGCACGTGGTCCGGCAGCACCAGGTCGATGTGGGAGCCGGGCTCCCAGCGGGCGAACTCGGAACCGTCGAGGGTGCGCAGCGTGAGGCGGCGGACGCCCTCGGCGAGGGTCTCGAGCCGCTCGACCACGACCTCCTCGAGGTCGTGCCCGAAGCGGCCGCCGCGCTCCGGCTCGGGGGCCACGGCAGTGGCGGTGGTGATGGAAGCGGTGCCGGACCCGGTGTCATGGATGCTCTGCATGATGCCTCCTTCAGACGGCCGCGGAGGCCATGGTGGTGACGGTGCGGTGGGCGGACAGCCCGCCGTCGACGCACAGGTCGGTGCCGTTGATCCAGGACGCCTGCGGGGTCAGCAGGAACGCGATCGCCTCGGCGATGTCCTCGGGCTGGCCGGCCCGGCCGAGCAGGGCCACCGCGCCCTCGACCTTCTCGCGGCCGTGGTCCTTCTTGAAGTCCTCCAGGATGGGGGTCTGCACCGGTCCGGGGCTGACCGAGTTCACCCGGACCCGGCCCAGGTTCTCGGCGGCCTGCACCTGGGTCAGCCAGCGCACGCACTCCTTGGAGAACCGGTAGGAGTTCCCGGTCACCTCCGGATCGCCGGCGACGGCGGCCAGCGCCTCCGCGGCGTCCGCGGCCTGGACGAAGCGGGCCACCTCCAGCTGGCGGGCGGCCCAGCCGCTGGCCACGTTCGAGGCCAGGTTGACGACGGCGCCGCCGTCGGCGATCTTCGGCAGCAGGGCACGGGTCAGGTCCCGCACGCCGAACACGTTGACGGCCAGCACCGTCTGCCACGGCGCGGTCCCGGGCACCCCGGCGATGTTGAGCAGCCCGGCCACCCCCTCCGGGACCCGGTCGGCGACGGCGGCCACGCCCTCGGGCGTGGAGAGGTCGCCCTGGATGAAGGTTCCGCTGAACTCGGCGGGGACATTGCGGTCCACGCCGATCACGGTGGCCCCGTTCCGCTGCAGCAGGGCCGCCGTGGCGGCGCCGATGCCCGAGGCGACGCCGGTGACGACGAGGGTCTTCCCATCGAGGTTCATGGGTATGTCCTTCCGGTGGTCCGCATCCGATCCTTCCCGAGACGCCCCGGAGTGCGGGATGCGACAGGATGATGATGCCTGGTGACGGTGTTTCCACCCACTATGTGGCGTGAAGCACGCAGACATCAGCCCAACTTTTTACTGGACGAAAAGACACGTGGGATGGCTCACAGGCGAGCGCGCAAGCTGGAACCCAGGAAGCGCGCCCGCCGGCCGGTGGGCGCTTCAGCCGCTGAACCCGAGGAGGACGCGTGACCGCGACCTATGCAGTGATCGACCCGGCCACCCTGGAGTCGGTCGGCGACGTTCCGCTCCACCAGCCCGAGGACGTCGAGCGCGCCATCTCCGCCGCCCAGCAGGCCTCCCGCGCGTGGGCCGCGGACCGCGAGGCCCGGCGCTCGGCCCTGCGGGCCGCCGCCGACGCCGTGACCGCGGAGGCCGAGGACCTCGGGCGCATCCTCTCCCTGGAGCAGGGCAAGGTGTGGGCCGAGGCCGCGCAGGAGTTCCGGGTGGCCGCCGGGCTGTTCCGGCACTACGCGGACCTGGACTGGGACCTGTCCGAGACGCTGCCCCCGCGGGACGGGCGCCAGGTGCAGGTCCAGTACGCCCCCGTCGGGCTCGTCGGGGCCATCACCCCGTGGAACTTCCCCATCTCCCTGCTGGCCGTGAAGCTGGCCCCGGCCCTGGTGACCGGGTGCACCGTGATCGCCAAGCCCTCGCCGTCGACCCCGATGTCCACCCTGGCCCTGGCGGAGGTGCTGAACCGGTTCCTGCCCGCGCACGTGCTGCAGGTGGTCACCGGCCGCGGCGTCCTCTCCCGGGCGCTGTCCGAGATGCCGGGGGTCCGGAAGATCTCCTTCACCGGCTCCACCGAGATCGGGGCCGCGATCATGGCGCAGGCCGCCCCGACGGTGAAGAAGGTGACCCTGGAGCTCGGCGGCAACGACCCGGCCATCGTCCTGCCGGACGCCGACCTGCAGGTCACCGCCCGGCGGATCGTGGCCTCGGCGTTCCGCAACGCCGGACAGGTCTGCATGGCGGTCAAGCGGGTCTATGTCCCGCGCGCGCAGAGCGCGGAGCTGACCGAGGCGCTCGTGGCCGCGGCCTCCGCCCTGCGCGTGGGCCACGGCGTGGCCGAGGGCACCACGATGGGCCCGATGCACACCGAGGCCCAGCAGCAGCTGGTGAAGGACTTCGTCGACCAGGCCGTCGCCCAGGGCGGGCGGATCGCCCACGGCGGCCGGCACGGGACGTCCCTTCCGGGGTACTTCCTGGAGCCGACGATCGTGGCCGACGCCCCGGCGTCCTCGGAGCTGGTCTCCTGCGAGCAGTTCGGCGCCGCGCTGCCCGTCGTCGCCTATGACGACCTGGACGCCACGATCGAGGAGCTCAACGCCCAGGAGTTCGGCCTGGGCGCCTCGGTCTGGTCCCCGGACCTGGACCGGGCCCATGCGGTGGCCTCCCGCCTGGAGGTCGGCACCGCGTGGATCAACCAGCACACCGTCGTCGAGTTGGACGCGCCCTTCGGCGGCTGGAAAGGCTCGGGCCTGGGCCGCGAGCGCGGCCGCTGGGGCCTGGAGGAGTACCTCGAGCCGCGCACCGTCAACGCGCGGTCCCACACGGACTGAGGCAAGGGCCGCCGGGGTGTGCCCTGGCGCCCGCAAACAGGGAGCGGTGAACGCGTGTCGTCTGGCCACGTCGGCTGCGGGTGTGTCCGGTGGGGTTCGACTTACGGGACGGCCATGCGGGGGCGCTCATGGAAGGCTGCCGGTCTTCGCTGAGCTTGAGGTCACGGTCTTGATCCGACGGGGTCGATCCGAAGAAACCGAGCGGAAAGGATTGCCCGTTAATGAGGGTGCAGGCCAAGGAGCCATCATGACAGGGGCCCTCCTGCCGCAGGGCAGGAGGACCCCTGTCGATTAGCCTCGCCTACTGGACTGGAATGATTCCCGCGTAGTCCGTCTGGTATCCGGTCACCGGCTGGTGTGGGATGTCTTCCCACCGTTCCGGATCTTCTTGTTGCACCTCTCCGGTGGCCATCCCGAGCAGGAGCTCCTTCAGTGCCAGCACGTTCTGCCGGATCGACTTGCCGCGGGCCTTCTGGCCCAAGCTGCCATCGGAGGTGTTTCCGCTCGTCTCAAAGAACACGACCGGGTTGGTGTGTCCTTCCGGGTTCAGCCCTTGGTAATCCAGGCCCAACATCATGGCCGAGACAACGCCGCCCTTGATGTCGATCTCCATGCCGTTGCCCACCTGATAGCGGTCCATGTTGATGGAACCGTACTTCGAGAGTTCATCGTAGACATGCACGAGCATCTGCCGGGTCAGCACGTCATAGGCGCCGTCTTCGAGCCCGGGCAAGGTGGGTCCTCCCGGGGCCAGGGAAATGCCCAGGGACAAGGTCACGTCATCGCCTGTTCCCCATTCCTTCTTCAAGCCCTGGTGGTGGATGTCCACCCCGAAGGCCGGGTCCACCATGGTCCAGTACTCGTAGAACGCCAAGGACTCCTTCGCGGCGAAGCCGTCCGCGGTCCAGTCTCGGTTGAGGTCGATGCGCTGTTCGCGTCCGTTCCCACCGAGCGCGGGGGATCCGGTCACGTCGTCCCACAGGAGCGTATGGCGAATATTCGCCTCGGCGCCGTCTGGGTTGTACATCGGGATGAGGTGGAAGGTGTACTTCTCGCGCAGAAGGTCGTAGTCCGCGGATCCGTTCGTCCCCAGGTCCTTGAGCAGGGTCAGGAGCGAATCCGTGCCGTAGGGCTCGTTGCCGTGAATCCGTCCTTGAAGCCAGACGTCCTCCGGACCCGTACCCACGGTGGCCACGTAGAGGTCGCGGCCTTGTTCGGAGGTGTTCACGGATGTCCCGGCCTCGGCGAGGGTGAAGACGTCCACGTCGAAACGGGAGGTCTCCTCCAGTTTCGTCAGCTCCTGCTCCACGTCTGCATAGGTCAGGATGCTGGAGATGTTGGTCTGGCCATTGGGCGAGGGAAAGTTCGCATCTGCCATTGCGGGTGCGACGCCTACCGGCGCAGCGAGCATCAGCGACGCTGCGGTCACGACGGCCGCGAGGCGGCGACGCCGAGTGGTTCGTTTGGTGGACTGCATGACTCTCCTGGAGGTTCTCCCGTGTTGCCACGGCGACATACGTGCTGGTCACAGCCTCAATCGTCGGTGATCGAGGCCTTCCCGCAGTCTAGGTGTGGCCCAGATCACCTCAAGGTAAGAGGGTGAATGCTGGACTAACTGCTCGGCAAATGCCACAAACGGTCGAGTAGATCCACTTGTCGGAACGTCCACCCCAGCGAGCTTGAATCAGACTCGTAGCTTCGATCCGCCGGTTTGCCTCAATGCCTCGGTCGCCGC
>JAPFFX010000165.1 GCA_026645375.1 Citricoccus sp. WCRC_4
CGATGCCGGGGCCCTGCGCCGTGGTGGAGGGGTTCCACAGTGTCAGGGATCCGTCGCTCAGCCGGCCACGTGCCTGCCCCTGCCGCCGTTCGCGGCCCGGGACAGCTTCGAGGGCCACCAGACCTTCGCACCGATGTCGTAGGTCAGGGCCGGCACCAGCAGCGAGCGCACCAGGAAGGTGTCCAGCAGCACGCCGAACGCCACGATGAAGGCCAGCTGCACCATGAACATCAGCGGGATGACCACCAGCGCCGCGAACGTGGCCGCCAGGACGATGCCCGCCGAGGTGATGACGCCGCCCGTGACGGTCAGGGCCTTGAGCACGCCGGGCCGGGTGCCCTGGATCACCGCCTCCTCCCGCGCCCGGGTCATCAGGAAGATGGTGTAGTCCACGCCCAGGGCGACCAGGAACACGAATCCGTACAGCGGCACGGAGGGGTCGGCCCCCGGGAAGCCCAGCACCTCGTTGAACACCAGCGCGGAGACGCCGATGGCGGTGCCGAAGCTCAGCACGGTGGCCAGGACCAGCAGCACCGGGGCCACGATCGAGCGCAGCAGGATCATCAGGATGACGAGCACCACGAGCAGCACCAGCGGGATGATCGTGCGCAGGTCCTGCTGGGCCGTGGTGTTGGAGTCCAGGGCGGTGGCGGAGGTGCCGCCGACCAGGATCCCGGAGTCGATCGCGTGCAGCGTGTCCCGCAGCTCGATGATCGTCTGCTCGGCCTCCTTCGAGTCGGCCGGGTCCTGGAGCGTCGCCTGGAGGTACACGCGGCCGTCGACCTCCTGCGGCTGGAGCGTGGGCACCCCTGCCGGGATGCCCGACGGCGGCCCGTCGGCCTCCGGGGCGCCGTCACCGGCTCCTCCGGTCACCCCGGCAGGGGGCCCGGCGGCACCCTCGGGAGCCTGACCCTGCCCGCGGCCCTCAACTCCGGCCTGCTCCTGGAGCTCGGCCAGCGCTTCCGGATCCGGGGTCCCGGCCGGTGCGCCGCCCTCAGCGGTCAGGTAGGCCGAGCCGACGCCGTCGGTGCCCTCCACGGCCTCGAGCACCTCGTCGGCACGGTCGGCCGGTGCGATGACGGTCGCCGGCGAGCCGGTGCCCGCGTCGAAGTGCTCCTCCAGGACGACCTGCCCGGCCTTGGCGTCGGACTCCCCCAGGATCACGTCGGTCTGGGCCACGCCGCTGGCCTGCAGCTGGGTGGCACCGATGGCGCCGAGGGCCAGTACGGCGGCGGTGATCATCCAGACGGCGCGCGGCCTCCGCGCCACCAGGGCGCCGATCCGGGTCCACACGCCGTGGTTCTCCTCGAGTCCGGCGATGGGCCGGCCGGTGGCGTCCTCCGGCTGGGTGAAGGCCTTCCTCGTGGTGAGCGGCACGCCCGCGCGCGGGATCGACGGCCAGAAGGCGGCCCGTCCCGTCAGGTACAGGATCGCGGGCAGGAAGGTCAGCGTGGCGGCCCAGGCCAGGACGATGCCGGAGGCCGCGATGGGCCCCAGTGAGCTGTTGGAGTTCAGGTCCGAGACCAGCAGGCAGAGCAGGGCGATGGCCACCGTGGCCGCCGAGGCGGTGATGGCCCCGAAGGAGCCCTTCCAGGCGGCCTTGAGGGCGGCGAACGCCTGGGGCTGCCGGCGCAGCTCCTCCCGGTAGCGGGCCACCATCAGCAGGGAGTAGTCCGTGGCCGCACCGATC
Organism: Citricoccus sp. WCRC_4; assembly: GCA_026645375.1. Lineage (GTDB taxonomy): Bacteria > Actinomycetota > Actinomycetes > Actinomycetales > Micrococcaceae > Citricoccus. Next base: position 1,691 of record JAPFFX010000165.1, read on the forward strand.
ACGAGGATGGACAGGATGCCCTGGGACTGGCCGTTGAGGCTGATCCAGTCCGCCCTGGCCATCCAGTAGATCGCCAGGATGGCCACGCTGAGGGCGGCCACCGAGTTCAGCAGGACCAGGATCGGCAGCAGCACGGAGCGGTACACCAGCACGAGGATGACGAACACCACCCCCAGCGCCACGGCCAGCAGCAGGCCGTCGATGCCGGCGAACGCGCCCGCCAGGTCCGCGGCGAGGCCGGCAGGACCGGCCACGTGCAATTCGACCCCGGACAGCGCCCCGCCCCCGGCGGTCTCCAGGTCACCGGAGGCGTCCTGGACGAGCCCGCGCAGCTCCTCGACCACCACGTCCGGTTCGGCGGCAGCGGTGTCGATGATCGTGATGTATTGCACGGCCTCGCGGTCCTCGGAGACGTTCGGCCCCACGACCTGGTCCACGCCCTGGACCGCACCGAGGTCCTCCCCGAGGGCGGCCAGCGCGTCCAGCTCAGCCCGGGCGTCCTCCGGGATGGCCTGGCCATCCGGCAGCCCGGCCACGATGAGGGCCGGGATCTGGTCCGTCCCGCTGAACTCGCCGACCCACTCCCCGGCGCGGGTGGACTCTGCGGAGGCGGGCAGGAAGGTGGACTGGTCGTTCGAGGACACCTCCGAGAGCTTGCCGAACGTGGGGCCGCCGATACCGGTGCCGGCCAGCCAGGCCAGGACGAGGACGATGGCCACGCCCACGCGCAGGCCGATGGACTTCACGGACGAGGACGCGTGCGGTGAGCCGGACGAGGGTTGCGCCGAGGACCCGGCGGCGCTCGGTGCCCGTTCAGGGGTGAGTGTTGGCTGCATGGGCCCAGCGTAGCGTATATACCTTGATCTTCAAGATACTTTCCAGGCTAGCCAGGTACGCTGGTGCTGGCGACCGGGACGTAGAATGGACGGCCTGCCGTTCACCGCCGCACGAAGCCGCCCGAAGGAGAAGCGCATGCCGGATGCCCCCCAGGCCCCCCATGACTCCGAGCAGATGCGGCTCCTCATCCACGCGCTGCGGCGCTATGCCGAGGCCTCGGACCGCATGGTCGAGGCCGCCGGGAACCAGCACGGGATGTACCGGACGGACCTGCGCGCCCTGTCCCTGCTGATGCAGCGGCAGGCCGAGGGGCTGCAGACCACCCCCAAGGACCTGGGCCAGCTGCTCAACCTCACCTCCGCCTCCACCACGGCACTCGTGGACCGCCTCGTGGCCAACGGGCACGCCGAGCGCAGGCGCTCCACCACGGACCGGCGCAGCGTGTTCGTCCAGCACACGCCCTCCGCCCAGGCCGAGGGGCGGGCCATCTTCTCCCCGATGAGCCGGCTCATGATGGAGCACCTGGCCCAGTTCACGCCCCAGCAGATGGACACGGCCGCGGAGGTCGTGGCGGCCGCGACCGCCGCGCTGGAGGAACTGGACGTCACCGGACCCCTCACCGACGGGTCCTGACCCACCTCAGTAGACTGGTCCGGGCGCTCGCGGAGCCGCCGCGCCGCGCTCCCCCACCACCACCCCGTACCACCACCCTCGACCCTCCGGAGACCACCGTGGCCCGTCGTCCCCTGCTGCTGGCCGTGGACGGCCGCTCCGGTGCGGGCAAGACCTCCCTGGCCCTGGAGCTCGCGGCCCTGCTGCGCCCCCACCTGGACGTCGAGGTCTTCCACCTGGACTCCATCTACCCCGGCTGGGACGGGCTCGCCACCGCCCTGCAGACCTACGCCGCCGAGGTCGTCACGCCCCTGTCCACCGGCCGCACCGCCCACTGGAGCTGGTGGGACTGGGAGGCCGGCCGGCCGGGCCGGGCCGGCAGCACCCGGCCCGCCGACGTCGTGATCCTGGAGGGCGTGGGCGCCGGGACCGGTCCCGTCCGCGCCGCGCTGGACGCCCTGGTGTGGGTCGAACTGCCGGCCGCCGACCGCAAGGACCGGGCCCTGGACCGGGACGGGATGACGTTCGCCCCGCACTGGGACCGGTGGGCCGCCCAGGAGGATGCCTACCTCGCCCTCGACGACCCCGCGCCCCAGGCGGCGATCACCGTGGACAGCACCACCGGGACGGCCGGCGCCGCGCCGCTGCTCGTCCAGGCCCTGCGCACCCTGCCGGGTTGGGAGACCCGCCTGGCCCTGGTGCCCGCACCGGTCCGGCCGCCCCTGCACCACCGCACGGTGGCCGGTGTCGGTGACCCGCAGGCCCTGTTCGAGGCCGCCGGGGGCCCGACGGCAGCGGTGGCGATGCTGCTGGAGAGCTCGGACCACGCCACCACGCCCTCCCCCGGCCGCAGTCGCCACGCCATCCTCGGCCTGGCGACCGGCGAGGACCCGGTCGCCGAGCATGCCGACGGGCTCACGGTGGTGCGCCAGGGCCCGGTCACCGTCAGGCAGGAGGGCCCGTGGTTCCGCTGGCTGGCCGGGGTCTGGCCGGCCGGCGCACCGACCGCTCCGCCGACCGCTGAACCGACCTCGGCGCCCGCTCCTGAGGCGCCCTTCCGGTCCGGCTGGATGGGCTGGCTCGGTTACGGTCTCAAGCGCGAGGCCGGCTCCCCGGACGGGCCCGCCACCCTGCGCGGATCGGGCGAGGGACCGGCGGACGCGCTGCTGTTCCGCCCGTCGCGGGTGGCCACGGTGGACCACCGGGCCGGCACCACCACGCTGTGGTGGCCCGCGGACGACGACGCCGGCGCGGCCTGGGCGGACCGGGTCGCCGCGGCGATGGGTCCTGGACCCGTGGGCCCCGAGGGCGCGGGTGCGGGTGCCGGAGCGGCTCCGGTGTTCACCCTCCGCGACTGCCGCACTGGTTACCTGGAGAAGGTCCGTGCCGCCCAGCACGAGATCCACGAGGGCAACACCTACGAGGTCTGCCTGACGACCATGCTGGAGTCGTCCCTCGAGCCGTCCGCCCAGGCCGGCCCCGGTGACGCCCCCTTCGACGGCTGGCGGACCTACCGCCGCCTCGTGGCGGCCAACCGGGCGCCGTTCACGCTGTACCTGCGCGCGGCGGCCCCGGCGACGACCGCACCGCCGACGGGATCCGCGCCCGGCCGGCCGGCCGTCGTCGAGCTCCTCTCGACCAGTCCCGAGCGGTTCCTGGCCCTCTCCGCCGGCGGGCGCATGGTGACCGAACCGATCAAGGGCACCCGCCCGCGCGGTCAGACCCCGGAGCAGGACGAGGCGCTGGCGGGGGAACTGGCGTCCTCGGTCAAGGACCGTGCGGAGAACATCATGATCACGGACCTGGCACGCAATGACCTGTCCCGGGTGGCCGTGCCCGGCACGCTGGCCACCGAGCGGGTGTGCGCGATCGAGTCCTACCCCACCGTCCACCAGATGGTCTCCACGGTGACCGCGCAGCTGGAACCCGGCGTCGCCCGGGCCGAAGCGGTGGCGGCGGCCTTCCCCCCGGGGTCGATGACCGGCGCCCCCAAGATCTCCACCATGGACATCCTGGAACGGCTGGAGTCCGGACCGCGCGGGGTCTACTCGGGCGTGGCCGGGTACCTGTCCGACGACGGCGCCGCCGACCTCAGCGTGCTGATCCGCACCCTGGTCGCGACCGGCCCGGCAGGCCCCGGGGGCGGCGGGACGCGGTTGTCCCTCGGCGTCGGCGGGGCGATCACCGCCGACTCGGTCCCGGAGGAGGAGTGGGACGAGGTGCGCACCAAGGCCCACGGCGTGCTGAGGGTGCTCGGGGCGGCGTTCCCCGACGACTCCCCGGAGGGGCCACGGCACTGACGGGACGGTTGCGCGCGGGACTACGGTGAGGACCATGACCGATCCCGCCCGAACACCCCGGACCACCCCGGCCGCGACCGTCCAGGCCGCCGGCAGCACACCGCGCCACCTCGAGGTGGACGTGCTGGTCATCGGTTGGGGCAAGGGTGGCAAGACCTTCGCCGCGGCGGCCGCCGGGACCGGCAGGACCGTGGCCCTGGTGGAACAGTCGGCGGCCATGTACGGGGGCGCCTGCATCAACATCGCCTGCGTGCCCACCAAGGCCCTGATCCACTCGGCCTCCACCCGCCGGGAGCAGGACGATGCGCAGCAGTTCTTCGAGGCCGCCGTCACGCGCCGGGACTCGCTGACCGGCAGGCTCAACGACACCAACTTCCACCTGCTCTTCGACCGGGACACCGTGACCGTCGTGGACGGCCGGGCCCGTTTCGTCGGTGAGCGCCAGGTCGAGGTGACGCCCTCCGCCGGCGGGTCCGGGCGGGCCGAGCGGATGCGCATCACCGGGCGCACCGTCGTCGTGAACACCGGGTCCGCCCCGGTGATCCCGGGCCTGCCGGGCGCCGACGGTCCCCGCGTGCACGACTCGACCTCCCTGCAGCACGTGACACCCTTCCCGCGGCGGCTGGCGATCGTCGGCGGCGGGCCGGTGGGGCTGGAGTTCGCCTCGATGTTCTCCGGTTTCGGCGCCGAGGTGACCGTGCTGAACCGCGGTCAGCGGATCCTGCCGCGCGAGGACGAGGACGTCGCGGACGCCGTCGCCGAGGTGCTCATCGGCGAGGGCGTCACCCTGCGCAACGGCGCCTCGGTCACGGAGCTGCAGGACGGGCCCGACGGCGTGGCGGTCCTGCTCGAGGAGGGCGCCGGGCCCACGGTGGACGCGGTGCTGTTCGCCACCGGGCGGCGCCCTGCCACCGAGGGGCTCGGACTGGACGCCGCCGGGATCGAGGTGGATGACCGGGGCGCGATCGTGGTGGACGACCAGCTGCGCACGTCCGCCGACCGGGTCTTCGCGATGGGTGACGTGCACGGCGGGCAGCAGCAGACCTACCTGTCCCTGGACGACCACCGGGTGGTGCTCAGCGCACTGGCCGGGGACGGCTCGCGCCGGGTCAGCGACCGGGTGGGGGTGCCGGCCACGATCTTCCTCACGCCGCCGTTCTCCTCCGTGGGCCTGACCGAACGCGCTGCCCGGGAGGCGGGCCGGGACGTCAGGGTGGCCTTCGCGAAGGTGGCCGGGATCAAGGCGATGCCGCGGCCGAAGGCGGTCGACGATCCGCGCGGGGTCATCAAGGTGGTGGTGGACGCGCACACGGACCAGGTGCTCGGCGCCCGGTTGTTCCACGTGGACTCCCAGGAGGTCGTCAACCTCGTGGCCCTGGCGATGCGGGCCCAGGTCACCGCCTCCGCGCTGCGGGACGGGATCTGGACCCACCCCTCCTCGACGGAGGCGCTCAACGAGGTGCTCGGCCAGCTGTCCTGACCCGGCGCGGTCTCCTGTGAGCGGACGGCGCCTCCTCCTGGGGTGCGTGCGCCCTCACGCCCTCCGGGCGCCGCGGGCCGGTCCGGCGGGGCGCCGGGTCCGGTGGCCGACGGCTCAGCGGCCGACGGCGCCGTGGGCCTCTGGGTGGTGGACGGGCTTGCCCAGCTGTTCAGATCGGAAGAGCG
>JAPFFX010000204.1 GCA_026645375.1 Citricoccus sp. WCRC_4
CAGGATGATCGCTTCTAACCAGTTCACATCAGAGAACCCTACGGCACCACCGGGTCCTGACCGGGCCCGCGACCCTGCCGTGGCGCGGCGGCGTGGGGAAGATCATCCCCCGGGATGAGGAGCCCGGTGGCCCGGGTGATCAGTCGATGGGCTCGAGGTCGTCCTCGTCCTCCAGCGCGTCGTCACTGTCGTCGTCATCGTCATCGTCATAGACGTCCAGCGGCGTGAACTCGCCGGTCGCCGCATAGAGCGCGTCCTCGTAGGCCTCGAAGGCATCCGCCACGCTGAAGAACGCCGCCTCGACCGCGGGATCGTCATCGTCACGCTTGCCGGTCGCGGCCGCCAGATGTTCTTGGAATGCGGAAACCAGGGCCTCCAGGGCCACGCGCGGATCGATGCTCATGGCCACCACGGTAGCCGCTCGCTCGAGGTCTGGCATAGGGTTTTCACGTCTGGGGCCCCATGTGTCGGAACCGGGAGGAGAACCATGAAGGAACGCGAGCTGACCAGCGGACTGGACTCGATCAGCCGGCGGAACAACTGGGAGTACCTCGTGATGACGGTCGCCCCCCGGGACTCCCTCGCGGAGGCCCGGCGCCGGGTGGTGGAGCACGCCGAGTACGGCAAGTGGGAACTGCAACGCACGATCCTCTACCGTGGCGGGACCCGCCGGTACTGGATGCGGCGGCGGATCATCCGGGTGCAGTCCACGCTGCCGGCCTGACCTGCGCCCCTACTCCGGCGCGCCGAGCATGAAGTTCGCCAGCGTGTTGTGCGCGGACTCGTCGTCCGAGGGGTGGAAGACGCCGGCCATGACATCCCGGTAGATCCGGGACAGCTCGTTGCCGCGGTGGTAGGACGCCCCGCCGGAGGCCTCGAGGGCGAAGTCCGCCTGGGCCTTCGCCGTGCGGACGGCCAGGGTCTTGTTGGCCACCAGCCGGGGGAACCACTCCGTGCCCAGGTCCGCGCCGGCGTCGATGTCCGCGGCGACCGAGCGCAGCTGGGTGTCCATGGCGAGCTGGCGCAGTGACGCCTCCGCGGTCTTGTAGCGCAGCACCGGGTCCTGGGACAGGGCCCGGCCCGTGACCTTCGAGGTGCGCCGGCCCAGGTTCTGCACGGCCAGTTCGACCGCCCGGTCACCGATCCCGGTGTAGACGGCGGCCACCAGGGTGAGGAAGGAGGCGAAGATGCCGAACGTCAGTGGGTCCGCGTTCGGGCCGGCGGGGATGTGCCGCACGATCCGCTCAGCAGGGACCACCGCCCCCTCGAGGCGGGTGGTGTGCGAATGGGTGGCCCGCATGCCGAGCATGTCCCAGGAGGAGGCGTCGGCGCTCCAGCCCGGTGCCGTGCGGTCGAGGAAGCCGAAGACCAGTTGTTCGCCGTCCGGGGTCTTGCCGAAGACCCCCAGCCGGGTCCAGGCCGGGGACAGGGTGGTGAAGATCTTGGTCCCCGTGAAGCGGTAGGACCCGTCGCCGAGGGGTTCCGCGACCGTGTCGGAGTCGAACAGCACGGCGTCGTTGCCGGCCTCCGAGATGCCGAAGGCGAAGACCTCCCCGGCGGCCGACTCGCGGTGGACGAAGGACAGCGAGTCGTTCCCCTGGTGGGCCAGGACGGAGGCCACGCCGTTCCAGATCTGGTGCATGTTCACGGCCAGCGCGGTGGCCGGGGAATGCATGGCCAGGACCCGCTGGGCGGCGACGACGGTCGCGAGGTCCCAGCCCAGTCCGCCGGCGGCCGTGGGCGCCAGCGCGCCGAGGTAACCCGCGGCGGACAGTGCCTCGAGGTCCTCGTGCGGGAAGGCGTTGGCCTCGTCGAAGCCGGCGGCCCGGTCACGGATGCCGGCCAGCAGGTCTTCGGTCAGCACCGTCCCGACGGTGGCGAGCTGGGGATTCACGGGGGTGGGCATGGGTCATCCTTCCGTCGGGGCTGGGGGTGGGGGTCACGCCGGGCGCGGAGCCGGGTGGGCGGCGCGCACCGGCGCCAGGCGGGCACGGCGGATCAGCGCGGCTCGAGCATGCGGGACAGGACCCGGCAGCCGAAGACCAGGGACTGGACCGGGACGCGCTCGTCGATGCCGTGGAACAGGCCGGTGAAGTCGAGGTCGGCCGGCAGCTGCAGCGGGGCGAATCCGTAGCCGGCGATGCCGAGCCGGGACAGCGACTTGTTGTCGGTCCCCCCGGACATCATGAACGGCAGCACCGGGGCGCCGGGGTCCTCGGCCTGGATGGACCGCACCATCAGGTCCACGAGGTCTCCGGAGAAGGGCACCTCCAGCGAGATGTCCCGGTGCTCATGGGCGAAGTCGACGCCGTCACCGGCCAGTTCGCGCAGCACGTCCATGACCTCCTCCTCCTGGCCCGGCAGGAAGCGCACGTCCAGGGTGGCCTCGGCGCGTCCCGGGATCACGTTGTGCTTGTATCCGGCCGTGAGCCCGGTCGGATTGGAGCTGTTGCGCAGGGTCGAGCCCACGAACCGGGCCGCGGTGCCCAGGGCGTCCAGCTGCGCGGTGGGGTCGGTCTCGTCGAACTCCACGCCGCAGATCTCCGCGACCTGTTCGAGCAGGGCCCGCGTGGTCTTGGTGTACTGCAGTGGCCATTCGTGGTGCCCGATCCGGTGCACGGCCCCGGAGAGCCGGGTGACGGCGTTGTCCGGATGGGCCCCGGACCCGTGCCCGGGGGCTCCACTGGCGGTGAGGTTGAGCCAGGCCAGTCCCTTCTCGGCGGTCTGGAGCAGGTAGGCGCGCTGGCCCCGGATGTCCGTGGAGAACCCGCCGACCTCGCTGACGGCCTCCGTGGCGCCGGCGAACAGTTCCGGGTGGTGGTCCACCAGCCATCGGGCGCCGTACACGCCGCCGGCCTCCTCGTCGGCGAAGAACGCGACCACGAGGTCACGACGGGGCCGGCGTCCGGAGCGGTGCAACTCGCCGAGGACGGCGAGGATCATCGCGTCCATCCCCTTCATGTCCACGGCACCCCGGCCCCAGATCATGCCGTCCCTCAGCTCGGCGGCGAACGGGTCCACGCTCCACTCGGAGGCCTCGGCGGGGACCACGTCCAGGTGCCCGTGGAGGACCAGGGCCGGGGCCTGGCGGTCCCACCCGGCCACGCGCGCGACGACGGAGGCCCGACCGGGCACGGACTCGATCACCCGGGGTTCCATGCCGGCCTCGCGCATCAGCGCGGCACAGTACTCGGCAGCCTCCGGCTCGCCGCGGGAGACGTTGCCGCCGTGATTGGAGGTATCGATCCGGATCAGGTCCCGGCAGATGCGGACCACGTCGTCCTGGTGGACGGAGTCCTGCGGGAGGCCGGGGCCGGGAAGGGGCGCGGAGGTCATGGGAACCACCCTATCGACGCTCGCCGCCGTCCGTCGTCCCGGGCGTGGTCAACGGCACGGCCTCGGACGTGCTAGGCTATTCAACGCTGCCTTTCGAGGTGGCAGACAGTGCGCGCGAGTGGCGGAATTGGCAGACGCGCAGCGTTGAGGTCGCTGTGCCCGCAAGGGCGTGGGGGTTCAAGTCCCCCCTCGCGCACTGAAAGACCCCGGTCAGCGCCGGGTTCAGCCGTGGGGCCGGTCATCGACCGGCCCCACAGTCGTCTCCGGGCCAGGTCCGCCGCGTGCGGACACGCCTCCTGGATGCGGTGACCCGGGGCCCGGGCACCCTGCCATAATCGGGACGGTGGGACCGGCACGGCTGCAGTCCCTGATGCTCCCGGACGTGAAAGAGGCCCACTTGCCATGACGGATGCCCGCGACCTGCTGAAGCGTCTTGCGCACGCCTACGGCGTCCAGACGTCCTATCGGGGACACGACGGGCTGGAGCATCCCGTGGCGGACCAGACCCTCGTCGCCGTCCTGGACGCCCTGGGCTGCCACGTCGATCCCGACGGCCGCGCCAGTTTGGAGGAAGCCCTCGAACGACGCCGGCTCCAGCCCTGGACCAGGGTGCTGCCCCCCACCACGGTGGCCCACGCCGGCTCCGGCGGTTCCGTGGCCGTCCACGTCCCCCACGGCAGCGCCGTCACCGTCCGGGCACGCCTGGAGGACGGCGGCACGCGGGAGCTGGAGCAGCTCGAGGACTTCACCGAGCCGGAGCCGGTCGACGGGATGCTGGTCGGCCGGGCCACGTTCCGGCTGCCGGCCGACCTGCCCCTGGGCTGGCACACCCTCGCCGCCCGCCTCGAGGACGGCATCGATGTCGAGGGGGTCCTGATCGTCGTGCCCGACCGGCTGGACACCGCCGACGCCTTCGGGGCCCGGCGGGGGTGGGGACTGGCCGTCCAGCTCTACTCGACCCGGTCCACGCGTTCCTGGGGACTCGGTGACTTCCGGGACCTGGCCGGCCTGGCGGAGCAGGCCGCCGCGCACGGCGGGGACTACGTCCTGTCCAACCCGCTGCATGCCACGGCGCCGGCGCCCCCGGTGGTGTCCTCCCCCTACTCCCCCTCGACCCGCCGCTTCCTGAACCCGATGTACCTGCGCATCGAGGACCTGCCCGAATACCACGACCTCGACCCCGGGCTCCGGTCCGAGGTGGACGCACTGGGGGACGAGAGGCGTCAGGACAACGCGGACGCGGACGCCCTGGACCGCAACGCCGTCTATGGCGCGAAGCTCACGGCGCTGCGCTGGATCCACGAGGTGACCCCGTCTCCCGAGCGCGCGGCGGCCTACCGGGCCTACTGCAGCGCCGAGGGAGGGGGCCTGGACGACTTCGCCCTCTGGTGCGCACTGCGCACGACGTTCGCGCACGACGACCCGGTGTGGGACGAACCCGGGCTGGTCCCCGGCGGGGCCCTGGCGGAGCGGTACCGGCAGCAGCTCGCCGATGAGGTGGACTTCCACCGGTGGATGCAGTGGCTGTGCGACGCGCAGCTGGAGACGGCCCAGTCCGCCGCCCGGGACGCCGGCATGCGGCTGGGCCTGATGCAGGACCTCGCCGTGGGCGCGGACCGGAACAACGCGGACGCCTGGATGCTGCAGGACCTGCTGGTGGGCTCCATGTCCGTGGGCGCCCCGCCGGACATGTACAACCAGCTGGGCCAGGACTGGTCCCAGTCGCCCTGGCACCCCGAACGCCTTCAGG
>JAPFFX010000207.1 GCA_026645375.1 Citricoccus sp. WCRC_4
CAGGATGAGGCCCGCCATGAAGAGCGGGTAGGTGCCGAGGTAGAGCACGTCGGTGGGGTTCGGGGTGGGCACATCGCCGCCGTCGCCGTACAGCGCCCCCCAGAGGAGCTCCGCGAGGGCGAAGAGCAGCAGCGCCGCGGCGAAGCACCACCACGCGTGGCGGGACGGGCTCGTCCGCCGGTGGCGGGCGCCCCACACGCAGACGGCGCTCGAGGCGAGGATGAGACCGGCGGGGAGCCAGTCGTCGACGATCGGGAGGTCCGGCGCGTGGTCGCCGGCGGTGATCTGGTGGGCCGCCTCCACGATCAGTCCGGCCAGCAGCACGGCCGCCACGGCCATGGGGATCCGGCAGCCATCCCGGCCCTTCTCGGCACCCTCGGTGCGGAAGAAGGTGGGGTCCTGCCGCAGGGAGTCGTCCAGCTCGGTGTGCTCGGGCAGGCCCAGCTCGTCTCCCTGGTAGACGTAGGCGGAACCGGGCAGCCCCAGCTCGATCAGGGCGGCTGCGCGGGCGCGCTTCCAGCCGAGGGCCTCGTCCGGCTGCTCGTCCTCGGCGCCGATCCCGGAGGGGTAGCGGGTGGGATCGGTCAGCCCGAAGCGGGAGGCGTGGCGGACCGTGTCGTGGTTGGACAGCACCCAGGTGTTCGGCGCGCCCACCTTGTCCGCCTCCTCCACGGAGACCGTGATGGCGTCCGAGAGCCGGACGGCGTCCCAGCCGGCCATCAGGAAGGTGAAGTTGAACGCCTGGTGCATCTCGCCCGGGCGGACATAGCGGAAGAGCCGCTCCAGCGGGGCCACCCAGGCCTCGGCCACCAGCACCGGGTCGTGGTCGTATTCCGCGAGCACCCCGTTCCAGGAGCGGTAGATCTCGTGGACGCCCTCCTGGTCGTGGTACGGGACCGGGTGGGAGTGGTCCCGCGGGTTCTCCTCGGCGTGGCCGGAGACGTCCATCCCGTCATCGGTGCTCGGCGCCGCGGGGGCCAGGCCGGCGTCCGTGACCATGCCGGGACGTTCGGCGTGGTCCGGCAGGCCCTCGGCCTTGACCAGCCCGTGGGCCACGTCCACCCGGAACCCGTCCACCCCCCGGTCCAGCCAGAACCGCAGGATGTCCTCGAACTCGTCCCTGACCTCAGGGTTCTCCCAGTTCAGGTCCGGCTGGGAGGAGTCGAACAGGTGCAGGTACCAGTCCCCGGGCGTGCCGTCCGGGTTCGTGGTGCGTGTCCAGGCCTGCCCGCCGAAGGTGGACTGCCAGTTGTTCGGCGGCTCCGAGCCGTCGACCCCGGCCCCGGGGCGGAACATGTACCGGTCCCGGGCCGTGCGGCCCTCCTCCGTGGCCGGGTCGGTCGCCAGTGCCTCGACGAACCAGGGGTGGGCCGAGGACGTGTGGTTGGGGACCAGGTCCACGATGATGCGCAGTCCGGCCTCGTGGGCGGCGTCGATCAGGGCGTCGGCGTCCGCCAGGGTGCCGAAGAGCGGGTCCACGTCCCGGTAGTCGGCGACGTCGTAGCCACCGTCCTTCTGCGGGGAGACATAGAACGGGGACAGCCAGACGGCGTCCACCCCGAGCTGCTGCAGGTAGGGCAGCTTCGCCGTCACGCCGGCCAGGTCACCCATGCCGTTGCCATCCGCGTCCGCGAAGGAGCGGGGATAGACCTGGTAGATCACGGCGTCCACCCACCAGGGGTTCTGCGGACGGTTGCGGGCTTCGGACGGAGGAGTGCTCAGGGGTCCCGTGGTCATGGGCCCAGCCTAGTGGTCCACGGTTTCCGGGGCAGGGGGCGGATCCGCCACTCCTCGTCCGCCACTCCTCGTCCGCCGCGCCCCGCCCGGCGGTGGCTCAGCTGGCGCGGCCGAGCTGCCGCACGGGCAGCCACCGCCGCACCATGCGGTGGTTCGCGACGACGGCAGCCTCCTGGTCGCCGTCCTCCAGCGCCTCGAGCGCGGTGCGGACGTCGAAGGGGGAGTCGTCCGGCCAGACCAGCCGGGCCAGGCCGCCGTAGTCCAGTTCCACCATGGAATCCGGGTGGAAGGACTCCAGCCAGGCCACGAGGATGGTCAGGTCGTTCAGCAGGTCCATGTCCGGCGCGTGCAGGGAGAGCACGACGGCGGCCCGCCGGGCCCGCTCGAGGGCGAGGGCGAGCGGGACGGTGATCCGCACCGTCCGGACGACGCCCGCGTCGAAGGAGCCCCCGGCCTGGGCCGGTGCGGAACCGGGGTCCGTCTCGACCTCGATGGTGTCGTCCTCGTGGACGAGGGCGAACCAGGACGCCGGCACGCCCCAGACGGCGGTCCGGGTGTGCACGTGCCGCAGCTCCTCGGGGCCGTCCGCCTCCAGGTGCTCGGCGAGGCGTTCCAGGTTGGCCCGTCGGGCCGCCTCCGGAACCACCAGGTTGAAGGTCTGCGGACGCATCGACTCCGCGAGTTGCTCAGCGGACAATTCACAGCGCAACGCCATCTCGTCCGGGCAGAAGTACTCCGAGACGGGGCCGTCCGCCGGCCCGGGCACCTGCAGCACGCGGACCAGGTCCGATCCGTGGGGGAACGGGTCGGTGACGTCGCGCAGCAGCCGACGCCACGCCCGTCGGGACGCCTCCTCCTCCGCCGCCTCACGCGTGCGGTGACGGACGCGCAGGAACCCGGCCTGGACGGTATCGGGAAACGCGGCGAGGGGCTGGTAGACGCGCAGCTCGGACTGGTATTCCATGGGCCCGGCTCAGGCCCCCGCGGCCGGGCCGAGCTCCACGACCACGGGGGCGTGGTCCGAGGCACCCTTGCCCTTGCGCTCGTCGCGGTCGATCCACGCGTCCGTGACGGAGGTGGCCAGGGCGGGAGAGGCGAGCACGAAGTCGATGCGCATGCCCTCCTTCTTGGGGAACCGCAGCTGCTTGTAGTCCCAGTACGTGTAGACCCCCGGGCCCGGGTGGCGGGGACGGACCACGTCCTGGAAGCCGGCCTCCTCGAAGGCGTGGAACGCGGCGCGCTCGGCGGGGGAGACGTGGGTCAGCCCCTCGTCCAGGAAGAACTGCATGTCCCAGACGTCCTCGTCCCGCGGGGCGATGTTCCAGTCCCCGGTCAGGGCCAGGCGGAGCGCCGGATCCTCCGCGACCGCGCCCACCGCGTGCTCGCGGAGCACGTCCAGCCAGTGCAGCTTGTAGGCCATGTGCTCGTCCTCGAGGGCGCGGCCGTTGGGGACGTAGAGGGACCAGATCCGCAGGGCGTCCTCACCCTCGCCCACGGTGGCGGCGATCGCCCGGGCCTCCTGGACGGCGTCCACTCCGCCCTTGCCGAACTCCGGCTGGCCCATGAAGGTCCGCTCCACGTCCGCCAGGCCCACGCGCGAGGCGATGGCCACCCCGTTCCACTGGGAGAAGCCGAAGTGCGCCACCTCGTAGTCCATGCGCTCGAAGAGCTCCCACGGGAAGTTCTCGTCCTTGCACTTGGTCTCCTGGATGGCCAGGACGTCCACGTCCGTGCGCTCGAGCCAGGACTCCACGCGGTCGGCACGGGCACGGAGGGAGTTCACATTCCAGGTCGCGATCTTCACCCAGCCAGCCTAACCAAGACCCTTCGCGACGGGTGCTTCCGGCCGGGTTCAGTCCTGGCGCCACCACGAGTCGAGGATGGAGACCGGCGTGGTCCGCTTGTGGCGGGACCGCAGGTAGACCTGCTCCAGCTTCTCCGCTGCGTCGGTGGGAACCACCCTGCCCTCGAGGTAGTCATCGATCACGTCGTAGCTCAGCCCGAGCTCGGCCTCATCGGTCTGCCCGGGCTTGTCGTCCAGCAGGTCCGCGGTGGGGACCTTCGCCCAGAGCCGCTCCTCGGCGCCCAGGTGCTTCAGCAGTTGCCGGTTCTGCCGCTTGTTCAGGCCGAACAGGGGCAGCACGTCGGCCGCGCCGTCCCCGAACTTGGTGAAGAAACCGGTCACGGACTCGGCGCCGTGGTCGGTGCCGATCACCAGCAGTCCGTGTGCACCGGCGATGGCGTACTGGGCCACCATGCGCACCCGGGCCTTGACGTTGCCCTTGTTGAAATCGGTGATCGGCTCCCCGGTGGCGGCGGTGAACTCACTCTCGAAGCCATCCACGGCAGCCGCGATGTCGAACGTGGTCTCCGCGTCACCGTCGATGAAGTCCAGGGCGGCCTGGGCGTCGTCCTCGTCATGCTGGACGTTGTAGGGGAGCCGGACGGGGACGAACTCGGCTTGGATGCCCTCGGCGCGCAGTCCCTCGACGGCCAGCTGGGCGAGCCGGCCGGCCAGCGTGGAGTCGAGTCCGCCCGAGATGCCCAGGACGAATCCCCTCGCGCCGCTGGCCCGCAGGTAGTCCTGCAGGAACTGGACACGTGCGGCCGCCTCGGCGGCTGGATCGATCTCCGGCTTGACGCCGAACTCGGCAATGATGGCCTTCTGCATTTCGCGCATGGGCCCAGCCTAGGGGCGGGTTCAGGTGCGCGACCAGCCGAGATTCCGCGCCATGGTCTGCAACGCGGTCATCACGGTCTCGTACTGCTCCTCGTCCAGGCCCTCGGTGATGTCGGCCCGCATCTCCTCGACCACGGCGGCCACGCGCTCCCCGCTCGTGCGTCCGGTGCTCGTGAGGGTGTAGAGATCGCCCTCGACCACGAGCCAGCCGGACTCCACCAGCTCGTCCAGGTTCTCCTTCACCGTCCGCGGGCCCTCGTCCGACCCGGCCACGGACGGCGGCAGCACGTGCCCGAGTTCCTCGGCGGACTGCGGGCGGGAGGTCAGGGCGTTCATCAGCTGCCACTGGGCCCGGGTCAGGCCGTGTTCGGCCAGCGACTCGTTGACGCGCTGGGTGAGGAGCGTGTCCACCATGTTGAGCCAGTAGCTGAGCAACTGTTCGGTGGGACGGTCCGACAGGGGTTCCTGGGGAGGCTGGGGATCGCTCATGACACCACCCTAGGAGGGGTCCGGCCGAGAATCTAGGATGGACGGCATGACTACTCAGACCCCGGATTCCCCCGCCGCCCGCTCGGCGGACCAGAAGGCGCAGGACCGCGCCCGGTTGCTCGAGCTCATCCAGGAACTGGCCGTCGTCCGGGGCCGCGTCACGCTGTCCTCCGGGCAGGAGGCCGACTACTACATCGACCTGCGCCGGGTCACCCTGCACCACGAGGCCGCACCGTTGGTCGGCCGCGTCATGCTCGACCTGCTGGACGGGGCCGGCGTCGGGTTCAGCGCCGCGGGCGGGCTGACCATGGGGGCCGATCCGGTCGGCACCGCGATCCTGCACGAGGCCGGCCGGCAGGGCCGGGACGTCGACGCGTTCGTGGTGCGCAAGGCCCAGAAGTCCTACGGGATGGGCCGCCAGGTCGAAGGTCCCGCCGTGGAGGGCCGGGACGTCGTGGTGCTCGAGGACACCTCGACCACCGGTGGCTCCGCCCTGACCGCCGTGGAGGGCGTCCGCGCCGCCGGCGGCACCGTGAAGGCCGTGGCCGTGATCGTGGACCGTTCCACCGGCGCCGCCGAGCGGATCGAGTCCGAGGCCGGTGTGCCCTACCTCTTCGCCTTCGGCAAGGACGAGCTGGGCCTCGACTGACGGCGCGTGACTACAGCCAGTCGTTGCGTCTGAACAGGACGTAGAGCACCACGGCGATCACCAGCATGAGCCCGAGCGCGAAGGGGTAGCCCCAGGCCCAGTGGAGTTCCGGCATGCGGTCGAAGTTCATGCCGTAGATCGACCCGATCAGCTGCGGGGCGAAGATGATGGCCGCCCAGGACGAGATCTTCTTCACCTGGTCGTTCTGCCGCACGGACTCCTCGG
>JAPFFX010000241.1 GCA_026645375.1 Citricoccus sp. WCRC_4
GGAGTTTCGCATCACCCAGCAGGGCTCCGGCCACCAGGAGCCCGGCCAGCAGGACAACCAGAGCCAGCAGGATGGTCAGGAAGACCCGGCGGGAGCGCAGGCGTGCCAGGGCATCCCCGGCGGCGCTGAGTCCGGCATCCGACATCCTTATCGCCAGGATCACCAGGAACACCACGCCGAAGACCGTGGTGACGGTCCCCGTCGGCACTTCCACACCGGCCTGCGCCCCCAGGACCATCCTGACCGCCACGTCCGCGCCGACCACCACCACGGCCCCGGCAAGTCCGGACATGGGCAACAAGGCACGGTGCCGACCCAGACCGTGGACACGGGATGCGACCAGGCGCACGATCGCCGGCGCGCACAGGCCCACGAAGCCAATGGGGCCGGCGATCGTCACCGCCGATGCGGAGAGGACAACGGCCATGATGACGGCGCCGAGGCGGGCAGCGCGCGGGTCCGCCCCGGCCAGCCGTGACGCATCATCGCCCAGGCCGAGCAGGTCCAGCCTCCGGGACAGGAGCACCATCCCCGCGACGGCTGCCAGGATGACCGGCGTGAACTGCAGCAACTCGTCAGGGCGGGACTGGGCGAGGCTGCCCTGCCCCCAGGCGTAGAGACCGGTCGTCTCCTGACTGAACAACAACAGCAGCGCGCTGGTGGCCGCATGCAGTCCCAGGGCGATGGCCGTGCCGGCCAGCACCAGGCGGATCGGCCCGCCGTTGCCGTTGGCGCCTGCCCCGGACAGGCCCAGCACCAGTACCGCCGCCGCGAGACCGCCGAGAAAGGCCAGCCCGCCGGACAGCAGCGCGGGAAGACCGACGCCGAACGCGGCGGCGGCGACGATCACGAAGTGGGCGCCGGCGTTGACCGCCAGGGTGTCCGGTGAGGCCAGGACATTACGGGTGGCCGACTGCAGCGCGGCGCCGGCCACGCCCAGGGCCACACCGACCAGCAGTCCGGCCAGCAACCGGGGAACCCTCGAGGCGACCAGTACCGCGGTCTCCTGGTCCGAGGCGTTGCCCGTCAACAGGCCCAGCAACTTCGTCGGGCCGATATCGGCGGTGCCCTGGGTGAGATGAATCAGTGAGAACAGGACCAGCACCACCAGTACAACCCCGGTGATGAGCGCGACCCCGGCCCGCCCGCGAACAGGGCCCGGAGCCGGCGCGACCGTACCCGCCGCGGAGGGCTGGAGCCGTGCCGCGGCGGGCTTGTTCACCGTCTCGGTCATGATGCGGGGGTGCTAGCTGGTCAGGGAGGAAACGAGAGCCTCGACGTACTGGGTCATCGAGGCC
This sequence comes from Citricoccus sp. WCRC_4, assembly GCA_026645375.1. Classification (GTDB taxonomy): domain Bacteria; phylum Actinomycetota; class Actinomycetes; order Actinomycetales; family Micrococcaceae; genus Citricoccus. Next base: position 1,299 of record JAPFFX010000241.1, read on the forward strand.
GGGCCGCCGAACATCCAGATGCCATCGGCTAGCCGGTGGACCTCGCCGGACTGCACGAACGGCAACGATTGCCAGACGGCGTTGTCCGCGAGCTGCTCGGTGAAATCACCGTCGGCGTCGTTCGTGATGTAGACGAAGCTGTCCGCGTCGAGGGGGGTCAAGCCTTCCACGTCGGTGGCCGCCAACCCATAGGCCGGATCTCCCTCCATGGTCCACGGGTTGACCAAGCCCAGCTCGGTGTTGATGTCGGTCATCAGCGACCCCTCGGCGAAGGGACGGATCGAGACCTTTCCATCCGCCACCCAGCCGTCCGCGAACGCCACCCGGGAGCCGGTCAGACCAGCTTCCTCGAGCGCGGCTTTGCCCTCGGCCACCGCGGCGTCGAAAGCGGCAATGGCCTCATCGGCCTGAGCCTCGGTGCCAGTCGCCTGGGCCACGAGCTGAAGGTTGTCCTTGGCCTGGGCAATCTGGCGGCTGGCGTCGGCCGATTCCACGACGACGACCGGGGCCAGTTCCTCGAGCTGCTGGATGACGGTGTCCGACAAGTCGGTGGTCCCCACGATCAGGTCGGGATCCAGGGAGGCGATGGTGTCGAAGCTGGGTTCGCCGCGGGTGCCAATATCGGTGGCGGTGCCGTCCAGGTCCCCGGCCGTGACCCAGGCTTCATAGCCCTTGATGTCCGCCACCCCGACGGGCTGGACCCCCAAAGTGGTCAGGTTCTCCACCACATTCCACTCGGTGCCGACCACACGTTCGGCGGGACCGTCGAGCTGGACTTCCTCCCCCCGAGCATCGGTGACGGTGACGGGGTCCGCGCCGGTTCCCCCGGTGGGGGCCGCACCCGCGGGGTCTTCCGTGGTTCCGCAGCCAGTCAACATCAGCATCAGGGCGGCGAGAGCCACCAGGGCCTTACGGGTCTTCATCGATTCTGGGTCCTTTCGGGGGGTGAATACAGGCTGGCGTTGTGCCGTCCGACGGCGCGAGTGCGCAACCGGCCGGTTAACGGGTCGGTGTGGGTCACGATCGGGATCGCATAGACCTCACTGAGGAGCACCGGGTCCAAGGCCTCGTCGGCCGGGCCCGCCGCAGCGATGTGGCCCTCGGAAAGGACCACCACCTGGTCGGCCAAGGCCGCCGCCTCGTCGAGATCGTGCAGGACGACACCGACCGCCACGCCGTGCACGCGGGCTAAGTCGTAGAGCAGGTCGAAGATCTCCACCTTGTAGCGCAGGTCCAGATGGTTGGTCGGCTCATCCAGCAACAACACGGAGGTGTCTTGCGCCAGGCAGCTTGCCAGCCAAACCCGCTGCAATTGACCACCGGAGAGTTCGTGGACGCCCCGGCCGGCCAGCTCGATGATGCCCGTGAGGCCCATAGCGCGCTCCACGGCCGCCGGGCCATCGGGGTCAGCGGCCCGCCACCGGCCCTGGTAGGGATAACGACCGAACTCGACGACATCCCGGACGCTGAGACCGTGCGGCACGGAACGGCTCTGCGACAGCAGGGTCACATGCCGAGCGAAGTCGCTTCGCTTCAACAACAACGCGTCCTCGGCTGGCCCGCCGGCGAGGCGCAGAGTGATCTCGCCCGAGGACACCCCGTGCAGGCGAGCCAGCGCCCGGAGCAAAGTCGACTTGCCGCTGCCGTTCGGCCCCACGAGGGCGACGATCCTGCCCGGGTCCAGGCGCAGATCCGCCCCATGGACTACCGTCCTGCTCCCATACTGGAGCACCAGGTTGCCAGCCCCAAGGCCAGAGATTCCCGTGTCATCGATCACTGCAATAGGTTAGCTTAGCCTTACCTAATGAACGTAATGTGTCGCCTCCCGTGGTCCGTCAACCAGCGCTGGCCCTTTGCCCGCGGAGGCCCGTCCCGAAGAGTTCGCGTCCTACCCAAGGCTCCACTAAAGCCAAGCTCGTAAGACGATCCTCTTGCGACGC
>JAPFFX010000269.1 GCA_026645375.1 Citricoccus sp. WCRC_4
CGGCTACCGGGCCAGGGCCCGGGGACGTCCCCGGGTCACCCGGACGTGATCTTCTGCCCGGGAGGCCCGATCCTGCTGCGCGGTGATCACGTGGTGCAGGACGAGGACGGCAACGAGTACCGGACCACCCGGCCGGTCAGCGCCGTCTGCCGCTGCGGCGGCTCCGCCATCAAGCCGTGGTGCGACGGCACCCACAAGGTGATGCGCAGGCGCCCCGGCCGCTGACCGGACGCTGACCGGCGCGAGAGGTCAGCGGGTGAGCCGCACGACCACCCCGCGGTGGAAGACGCGAGTCTCGACCGCGGCGACCGCCCCGTCGGACCGCTGCCGCGCATAGGCGGCGATCAGCTCGGCCTGGGCGGCGTTCCCGAGCTGGAGCAGCGCGGAGCCGCCCCCGGCCAGGTGGCCGACGATGAGGTCGACGCACGTCCGCGCGAGGTCCAGGCCGTCGTCGCCGCCGTCGATCGCCAGGACCGGGTCCGCCGGGAACCGCGAGGTCTCCGCCGAACGCACCCACGGCGGGTCCGCGATGATCAGCGGGAACCGTTCGTCCTCGCCGAGCGCCTCATCGATCCGGGCCAGCCGGAACTCGACCCGGGGGGCGAGCTCGTTGGCGGCCGCATTCTCCAGCGCGAACTCCCGGGCCACCGGATTGACGTCGACCATGACCAGGTCGCGGTCGCCCTCGCGCACGGCACCCAGTCCGATGTGCCCGACGCCCGCGCACAGTTCCAGCACCGGCCCCGCGGGGGCGTCGGGGAGCAGTTCGGCCGCCCACTGCGACTGCGCCTCGGTCCACGGCCTGGGCTCGAGCACCCGGTGGTCGTAGGCGATGGAGAGCCCGCAGAAGGTCAGGTGGGAGGCCTCCGGGGAGGCGTGGGAGGAAACCTGGCTCATCACGCCACCCGGGCGAAGTCGAGAGTGCTCATCCACCTCATGATGTCAGACCGGATCAGCGCTCCCCACCGGGAATCATTGCAGGATGGACGAATCATGCCGGCACGACCGGGGGAAATGTCCATCCTGGGATGAATGACCGACCGGAGGGCGGGTGCGCCCGCATCCGCTCCCCCCGGGTGGGGCGTCAGCGCGGTCGACGGGCCTCGATCAGCACGAAGGGAATCTCCAGTCCCAGCACGGGCACCGTATAACGCACGACGTCGGCCACGTCCAGGGCGCTGGCACGCACCGTGGCCTCGGTGTCCCGGGTGGGATCGCAGCCGTGGTCGACGGTCCGCGTGAACGGCCGCGCCAGTCTCAGCACCGCGCCGGTCACCGTTCCTGCTGGCGCTACGACATGCTCGGCGAAGAGGGCACGCCCGCCGGGGCGCAGCACGCGGGCGACCTCGTCCAGCACCCGTTCGGGACCGGCCACGGAGCACAGCACGTGGGTGCCCAGCACCGCGTCCACGCTGGAGCCGGGCAGCGGGATGGCCTCGGCGCCGCCCTCGAGGGGCGCTGTCCGGTGCCCATGCGACCGGGCCTTCCCGGCCAGCCTGGCCCGCCGCCGTCGGGCCGGCTCCAGGCCGACCCACTCCACCGAGGGGTGCAGCACCTCGAAGTTCGCACCGTCCCCGGCACCGATCTCCAGCACCCGGCCGCGCAGGGTGTGGATGGCGGTATCGCGCTCGGCCTCGACGGTCGCCCACGGTGTCCTCGTCCCGGTCCCCATGCCGCGATCGTATCCCCGGCCGTCCGGCCATCTCGTGCTGACCGCCAGGTGGGCAGCCGGCCAGTCACCGGCTCGCCGGTCACTGGTGCGCCCGCCGTCCACCCACCCGGTGGCAGTGGGTGCGGCATCCCACATCATGGTGACCGCCGCCCCGGGGACCGCCTGACTGCGCTGGTGGTCCCTGCGTAGGCTTCGATCATGGAGCGCACCGAGGACGGCCGGTACATCGTGGTGGACGGCCGGAGGTGGCGCGCCACCGACCCTGAGCTGCCCGAGGAGACCGCCGCCCGCCTGCGGTCGCACCTGGGCCGGGCGCGCTCGGCGGTGCGCACGGCCGGGGACGACGGCGCGAAGCGGGCCGCCCGGGACCGGGTGCAGTTGGCGAAGGAGGGTCTCGGTGAGCGCGGTGAGGCGTGGTGGGACCTCGAGGTGCCTCGGCGCCTCGACCGCGCCGAGGACCGGCTCGCTCAGCTGGACCGCCTCGCCCCGTCCTGAACAGTCCCGTCCTGAACGACCCCGTCCTGAACAGTCCCGTCCTGGTCGACCCCGTCCTGAACACCACCGTCCTGCAAGGGCCGGGGCGCCGGGGCTGCCCGGCTCCAGCGCAACCCCTCCTCCAGGTCGGCGTGGTCGGTGGCCCAGCTGTCGCGGACCACGTCCTGCGCCATCGCCCAGGGGTACCGGTCGGTGGCGCGCGGCATCAGGTGTGCCGCGCGGAGCAGGTACCCGGAGCGGAGGTCCGCCATCAGCGGGCGGCCGGGCCCGATACCGTCCGGCAGCTCGGGGACCACCGTGTCCAGGCCGCGGTCCACGAGCCGACGCAGCACGCGCGCGGCGAGCCGGGCGGTCGTGTCCGAGCGCAGGGTCCAGGACTGGTTGACGTAGCCGATGCAGAACGCCAGGTTCGGCACGCCGCTGAGCATCGCCCCGTAGTAGACGTAGGACGCGGCCGGGTCGATGCCCACCCCGTCCACCGACGCCTCGATCCCGCCCATCAACAGCACCCGCAGCCCGGTCGCGGTGACCGCGACATCGGCCTCGACGACCCGGCCGTCAGCCAGCCGCACCCCCTCGGGCACGAAGCGCTCGACCTCCCCGGTCACGACGTCGGCCCGCCCGGCCCGGATGGCTGCGTACAGGTCCCCGTGCGGGGCGACGCACAGGCGCTGCTCCCAGGGGTCGTAGGGCGGGGTGAAGTGCTCGGCGACGAGGGCCTCGGACCCGGTGGCCGCGACGGCTCGACGCCTCAGCACGGAGCGCATCAGTCGAGGGGCCCGGCGGCACGCCCGGTAGAAGCCCCATTGCAGCGCGGCGTTCTTCGCGCGCATCACCCGGTGCGCCGCCGTCGGAGGCAGGAGGCGGCGAGCGAGGTCCGACAGCGGGTCCCGGCGCGGCAACCCCAGCACGTAACCGGGCGTGCGCTGGAGCATGGTCACCTGCGCGCCGGCGTCGGCGAGCGCGGGGACCAGCGACACGGCGGTGGCTCCGGAGCCGATGACCGTGATCCGGCGGCCGGCGAGTTCGAGGTCCTGCGGCCAGTGCTGCGGGTGCACGACGGTGCCGGTGAAGTCCTCGATCCCGTCGAAGCCGGGATCGTGGGGGTGCTCGGCGTCGTAGTATCCCGTGCACACGACAAGGAAGCGGGCCGTGTACCGCTCCTGCCGCCTGCCGCCCGGCCCAGTACGCACCGCCCGGACGTGCCAGCGGGCCTCGGCGGTGGAGAAGTCCGCGGCGGTGACCCGCGTGTCCAGCTGGATGTGCTCGCGCAGCCCCGTGTCCTCGACGACCTCCTGCAGGTACCGCCAGACCTGCTCGCCGCTGACGATCGAGTCCCGGCCGGTCCATGGGTGGAAGGGGAAGGTCAGCGTGTACACGTCCGAGTCCGAGCGCACGCCCGGGTAGCGGAACAGGTCCCAGGTGCCACCGATCTCCCCGCGCGCCTCGAGGACACGGAAGGACAACTCGGGGCAGGCCTCGCGGATCCGGTAGGCGGCGTTGACGCCGGACAGCCCGGCACCGATGATCAGCACGTCCACGCGTTCGGGGGTCATGGACCCATCTTCCCCGCCCCCACCCACCCTGTCCCCCGCCCCCTGTCCTGCGGCCCCTGACCCGCAGGGTCTGAACCGGCGGGGTCTAGACCGGTTAGTGGTCAGTAACTAAACTGGCCGACGTCGCACCACTGTGATGCAGCTCACCGCAACGCCAGGAGATCGTCCATGACCACTCAGCCGACCGCCGCACCGTCCCAGGACCAGGGCCCGACCGACACCCCCCTGCTGGAGGAGACCATCGGGCAGAACCTGGCGCGCACCGTCGAGCGGTTCGGCGAGCGCGACGCGCTCGTGGAGGTCCAGACCGGCCGGCGCTGGAGCTACGCGGAGTTCGCGGCCGACGTCGCGCGCCTGGCCACCGGGTTGCTCGAGGCCGGGATCCAGACCGGGGACCGCGTGGGGATCTGGGCACCGAATGTGGCCGAGTGGACGCTGGTGCAGTACGCCACGGCGCAGATCGGCGCGATCCTGGTCAACATCAACCCGGCCTATCGGCGCGACGAGCTGCAGTACGCGCTGACCAAGTCGGGCATCCGCACGGTGATCGCGGCGTCCTCCTTCAAGACCTCGAACTACGAGCGGATGCTGGCCGACGTCCGGGAGAACTGCCCCGAGCTCCAGGACGTGGTCATCCTCGGCACCCCGGAGTGGGAGGACCTGGCGGGTGCCGCCGCGGACGAGGACCGGCTGGCGCAGGTCGCGGCGGGCCTCAGCCCGGACGACCCGATCAACATCCAGTACACCTCCGGCACGACCGGCTTCCCCAAGGGTGCGACGCTCACCCACCGGAACATCCTCAACAACGGGTTCTTCGACGGCGAGCGCGTCGAGTACACCGAGGCCGACCGCATCTGCATCCCCGTGCCCTTCTACCACTGCTTCGGGATGGTCATCGGCAACCTCGCGGCCACCACCCACGGGGCGGCCATGGTCATCCCCGCCCCCGGCTTCGATCCCGCCGCGACCCTGCACGCCGTGGCCACCGAGAAGTGCACGTCCCTGTACGGGGTGCCGACCATGTTCATCGCCGAGCTGGGGCTGCCGGACTTCGACTCCTACGACCTGTCCAGCCTGCGCACCGGCGTCATGGCCGGCTCACCCTGCCCGGAGTCGGTGATGCGCCAGGTGATCGAGCAGATGAACATGAAGGACGTGACCATCTGCTACGGGATGACGGAGACCTCGCCAGTCTCGATCCAGAGCTCGACGTCGGACAGCCTGGAGCGGCGCGTCAGCACCGTCGGGCGGGTGGGCGCCCACCTGAAGATCCGGGTCGTGGACCCGGCCACGGGCGAGGTCACGCCCCGCGGCCAGGCCGGCGAGCTGCAGACCCACGGCTACGCCGTGATGAAGGGCTACTGGAACGACCCCGAGAAGACCGCCGAAGCCATTGATGACGA
>JAPFFX010000333.1 GCA_026645375.1 Citricoccus sp. WCRC_4
GGCGCACCGCGCCGGACGGCGGCCGGGGCCGCCCCGTGGGCCACCGGGCCGCCGTCGCGCTGGGAGTGGCGCCCGTGGCCCTGGCCGGGCTGCTCGCGTACTTTGTGATCAGGATCATGCCGGGCTGACCGGCGGAAGGAGGCACGTGATGACGAACGAGACCGGACCGATGGCCAACGAGCTGTATTCGGTGGACCTCGAGGAGGGCGGCGACGACCCGGTGGAGCGGGTCTTCCGCTTCGTCGGCGGGGTGCTGACCCAGGTCCTCGGCGGCTACGGGGCCGGAGTGGTCGGGGCCTCCGTGGTGGTGCGCCGCAAGCACGACGGCGAGGAGATGCTGCGCATCGACGTGCCGGACGCCGAGTCCGGGGACCAGGTGCTGCAGGCGCTGCAGGGGGACCTGGACACCTACCCGGCCGACGAGTTCGTGGCGGACTGGCTGGACAAGGTCCGACATGGTCGTCACGTTGCCGGTCGGGACGCCGAGGGGACCCGGCTGGAGTAGGATGTCCGCATGTCGATTCTTGCACTTGAGGTCTTCTTCACCGTCCTGCTCGTCATCGCGGGCCTGGCCATGGCGGCATTCGCCGTCCTCGTGGTCTCGGGCCTGTACAAGGGCCAGCGCTGATTCCTCCCCGTGCCCACTGAACTGCCCTTCGACCTGACGCCGGAGCTCGCTCCGCTGTCCTGGCTCATCGGCTCCTGGGAGGGACAGGGCCGGCTGGGAGCCGGGGACAGCGACAGCGAGATCTTCTACCAGCGGGTCGACTTCACGGACCACCAGCTGCCCTTCCTGGAGTACCGCGCCGAGTCGTGGCTCTGCGAGGAGGACGGCACGCTGCTGCGCCCGCTGACCGTGGAGACGGGGTTCTGGGCCCTCGACCGGGAGCGCCGCGACGGTGATCCCGGCCCCGGGATGTCCCCGGGCGACGTGGTGCCGACGCTGCGGTCCGCCGAGGACGTCGAACTGTACCGGCGCCGGGATGACGGCTTTCCCATCACGGCGCAGATCACGCACCCCGGGTCCCTGACGGAGCTGTACTACGGCGTCATCAAGGGCCCGCAGGTCCAGTTGCGCACGGACTCGGTGCTGCGCGGCTCCGCCGCCGGGCCCTACGAGGGCGGTTCCCGGATCCTCGGCCTCGTCAACGGCCAGCTGTTCTGGCGCTGGGACGCCACGGCCGGCGGTGAGGAACACCCGCACGCCTCGGCCATCCTCGACCGGATGCCCGACCGTACCCAGGGAAGGCTGCCCCGATGACCTACACCTCGCCCCTGCTGTCCGGTCCGGACGCCATCCACGGAGCCGTGGCCGGCACCGGTCCCGATGCCCCGGTGGCCGCGCACTACGGCCAGCCGGTGGCCGAGCAGCGCGCCCTGGCCGCCGGCACGGCGGTGGTGGACCTGTCCCACCGCGGCGTGGTCACGGTGTCCGGACCGGAGCGGCTGAGCTGGCTGCACGTGCTGACCAGCCAGAGGCTGGACCGGGGGGTGGAGCCCGGGACCTCCACCGAGACGCTGTTCCTGGACGTCCAGGGCCGCATCGAGTTCGACTGCCACCTCGTGGACGACGGCACCACCACCTGGCTCACCGTGGAGCCGGGGGAGAACGTGGGGCTGGCCGACTGGCTGACGAAGATGAAGTTCGCCTCCCGCGTGGAGATCGCCGACCGGACCGGTGAGGTCGCGGTCGTCGGCACCACCGGTGACGTGCCGGCGTGGGACGAGCGGGACGACGTCGTCCGCTGGCGTGATCCCTGGCCGGCCATCGGCGAGGGCGGCTTCCCGTACACCGTCGACCCCGACCCGGCACGGCACCCGGCCGCCGACTGGTCCTGGTCCGAGTACCTGGTGCCCGTCTCCGAACTCGGCGTCCTGCCCGAGGGCTTCACCCCGGCCGGCGTGCTCGCCGCCGAGGGATTGCGCATCGCGGCACTGCGGCCCCGCCACGGAGTCGACACCGACGACCGCACCATCCCGCACGAGGTGGACCTCGTGCGCACGGCGGTGCACCTGGACAAGGGCTGCTACAAGGGCCAGGAGACGATCGCGAGGGTCCACAACCTCGGCCACCCGCCGCGCCGCCTGGCCTTCCTGCAGCTCGACGGCTCGGGGCACACCCTGCCGGCGCCCGGTGCGGACGTGATCGTGCGCCCGGAGTCCGGAACCGCCGACGCCGGCACCGCCCGGTCCGTGGGCACCCTCACGTCGGCCGCCCAGCACCACGAGATGGGCCCGATCGCGCTGGCCATCCTCAAGCGCAACACCGACCCCGAGGCCGAGCTGCTCGTCCGCGAGGGCAATGCCGAGGACGGCTGGTCCTTCACGGCGGCCGCGCAGGAGGTCGTCGTCTCCCCCCAGGCCGGCAAGGCCGTCGGCCGGGCCACCGGTTTCGTGCGCCGCGGCGGACGGTAGCCCTCCGCGACGGCACCGTCACGTCGGCCAGGCGCGCCCCGGTGTCTTGGACAGGCTGGCCGCCACCGCCAGCGACCCGACCACCTGGGCCGCACCGATCGCCCGCGTCAGGCCGGGGCGTTGCCGGAACCAGGCCATCATCGGGGCCCACGGCCCGAACTCCCACCGGGCGAGGTGCTCCACCGGGAACAACATCGTCAGGACTCCGTCCCCGACCTTCAACATGACCAGCGACTCCACGATCCGCACGTCCACGACGCGACCTCCTGGTGAACGGGCCGGCCCCGGGCGGTCGTCCCTGCTCCCAGTCTCCGACGCCCCGGCCCGGGCTGGCCAGTCCTCAGCCGCGCTGCCCGACGGGGCCCGCCCCGCTGGCCCTACTGGTTGAACAGCACCGTCGTCTGGGACCCGGCCAGTTCGAAGCCGAGGGTGTCGGCCAGGTGCTGCGAGGCGGTGTTGCCCAGCGCGGCCCGCCATTGCGGCACCAGCCCCTCGGTGAAGGCCTCCTCCATGGCGATCGCCGCCGCGTAGGCGCCCAGGCCCATCCGGCGCACGTCGGGGCGCACCAGCACGCCCAGGTGGCCGATCAGTCCCTGCCATTCCTCGTACCCGGCACCCGCGACCGGGTCACCGGTCGGGGTGCCCGAGCCGTCGTCGGGAACCAGGGTGAAGGTGGCGTCCAGGCCGGACAGCCCCACCTCGGTGACGTCGTCCGCGGGGCACAGCGCCTCGAGCGCAGCGGCGTCGGCCGCCTCATAGGACACGGCCACGGAACTGGAGCGCTCGATCTCCGGGACGTCCTCCGCGTAGTACAGCGCCGACTCGCCCAGGGACCGGGCGGCGTGCCCGGCGCCGAGGCGGATCATCGTGGACTCCAGGGCCAGGACCTCGTCGTCCACGTCCCGGGCGGCGTCCAGCAGCCAGCGCGGGCCGTAGAGCACGGAGGACCGGTAGAGGCGGACGAAGGTGGCGATCTGCTCGTCCTCGCCGTCATGCGACCCGGAGTCCGTGGCCACCTCGATCCGCCGGGCGCCCGGGGGAGACCCCGCGGCCTCGGTGATCGAACCGTCGGGCAGTCCCAGGATCCGGGACCAGGCCAGCTCGATGATCTGGCGGGTGTGGCTGTTGACGGGCATCCTTGAAGGCTAACGCCCGAAGAGCACCTTCGCCTCGTCGTAGCGGTGCTGCGGGACCTCCTTGAGCCCGTCCAGGGCGGCGGCGAGGTCCACCCGGACGATCTCGGTGCCGTCCAGGGCGACCATCTGCCCGAACTCGCCCTCGGCGACGAGGTCGATGGCGCCCATGCCGAAGCGGGTGGCCAGCACGCGGTCGAAGCCGGTGGGCGCACCGCCGCGCTGGATGTGGCCCAGCACGGTGTTGCGGGTCTCGATCCCGGTCATGTCCTCGACCTGGCGGGTCACCCACTCGCCGATCCCGCCCAGCCGGGGCCGGCCCGAGGCGTCCGCCCCGGCCTCGGCCAGCGGGTCGTCGTGCCCCTCGGGGACGAAGCCCTCGGCGACGACCACGAGCGGGGCGCGGCCCCGCTCGTGCACCTGGCGGACCCAGTCGCACACCTGCTCCATGGAGGTGCGCTGCTCCGGGATCAGGATCGCGTGCGCGCCGGCGGACATGCCCGAGTGCAGGGCGATCCAGCCGACGTGCCGGCCCATCACCTCGGCCACCATGCACCGGTGGTGGGACTCGCCGGTGGTGCGGAGCCGGTCCATGGCGTCGGTGGCGATCGAGACCGCCGTGTCGAAGCCGAAGGTGTAGTCGGTGGCCTTGAGGTCGTTGTCGATGGTCTTGGGCACCCCGACCAGCGGGATGCCGTCGTCGGACAGCCGCTTCGCCCCGGCCAGGGTCCCCTCGCCGCCGATCGCCACCACCGCGTCCAGCCCCAGCCGGGCCATCTGGGCCTTGATGTTCTCCGGGCCGCCCTGCGGGTGGTCGTAGGGGTGCGTCCGCGAGGTGCCCAGGATGGTCCCGCCGGTGCGGGCCAGGCCGCGGACCCGCTGGCGGGGCAGGTCCTCCACGTCGCCCTCGATCAGCCCGCGCCAGCCGTCCCGGATGCCCACGAGCTCGTAGTCGTAGGTCTTGATGCCGTGCAGGACGGCGGAACGGATGACCGCGTTGAGGCCGGGGCAGTCCCCGCCGCTGGTCAGGAGGCCGACGCGCATGCTGGAGGTCCTTTCGACAGGCTGGATCGGATGGTCCTGACCGAAGGCTATCGCGAGTGGGGACCGGGCAGGGCCCGCTCCAGCGGGATGGACCCGTCCTGCCAGGGCAGCAGGAGCCACGCCAGCAGGTAGGTGCCCACGCCGATGAACGGCAGCAGGAAGCTCAGCAGGACCACGATCCGCACCAGCGTGGGGTCCCAGCCGAATTTCGCGGACAGGCCCCCGCAGATGCCGGCGACCCAGCGGCGGGGGCCGCGGCGGTAGGGGATGGAGCGGAGGGTGCGGTAGAAGCCGTCCATCGTCAGTGCCCCTTCCGGGTGGCGCCGGCGATGCCGCCGGCCACGAGCACCAGGCCGCCGAGGGCGGCCAGGCAGATCAGGACCAGGGCCGGGTCGATGTCCCAGTCCAGCACGGTCGTGGACAGGGACCACAGGGCCACCAGCAGGGCGATGATGCCCCACACCAGGGTGCCGGTGCGGATGCCGTCGGGTGCCGTGCGGGTCCCGACGGCGGTCGTCGAGCCGCGCCCGGAGGTGCCGTCGAACTCGTGGTCCCGGTGGTGGTCGTGGAGGGTGCCGCGGGTGATCTCGTCCTCGAGGGCCTGGGCCTCCGGGTCGTTGATGTCCGGGTCGCGGGGGGTCGGGTCGTGGCTGGTCATGGTGCTCACTCCTGCTCGGTGGGTGTGGTGGTCGGTTCGTCCACCCGGACGGTCAGCGTGGAGAAGGCCAGGTCGGCGTCGATCTCCAGTCGGCGGTCGGTGGGGGCGTCCACGACCTGGACGCGGCCGTCGCCGACCACGGTGGGCTCCGAGTTCACGGAGCTGAAGGCGTTGTCCACGGTGAGGTAGACGTCCACGTCGTGCGGCACGATCAGCTCGGCCTCGGAGAAGGACACGTCCAGGCGGATCGGGTCTGCGCCCGGATCGGCGCTGCCGGGCTCGCCGGTCAGGTCGATCAGGCCGGAGCCGAAACTGAGGTCGTAGCCGGTCCGGCTGTCGCCCTGGACGGCGCCGTCCCACGTGCCGTCCCACGCCCCGTTCCAGTCGCCGCGGACGAACGACCCGCCGGTGGCCAGCATGACGGGGACGACCAGGATGGCCGTGGTGACGGTCAGCCCGCCCCCGCCGCGGCCGAGAATGGCCCCGATGATGATGCCGACGGCCATCACGCCGAGGGCCGTGGCCAGGCTGGCGGCCCAGATGACGCCCCAGCCGGCGGTGAAGACGCCGAGGTACCTCAGGGCGGCGACGGCGGCCCCGGCCAGGACGGCGATCCCGATGACCAGCAGTTGGGTGGAGCCGGACAGCGACGGCGGGGTGCGGTCGACCGGGGCCGGTCGCGGCGCGGCGGGGGCCGGAGGTGGGTAGGGAGCCTGGTAGTGGGGATAGGGGGCGGTCATCGGGTCACGTCCTTCGGAGGCGCGGTCAGCGGGGGAGGAGGTGGGGCCTGGCGTGGGGGGCTGGGGCCCGCCGGCGTACCACCCCGTGTCGGAGGGGGCGAGGAAGACGGGTTCGGCCACGGCGGGTGCCGGCGCCCCGGGTGCAGCGCGTGCGGTGCCCGGGGGCAGCGCGCGGGGGCCGGACCGGGAGGCGACGAGCCAGACGAACAGGCCGATCACCGCCAGGCCGAGGAACCCGCCGAAGCCCCACCAGCCGCCGTCGGGGCCGTAGGGCGGGGTGAACAGGCCCACGGCACCGAGGATCGTCAGGACCAGCCCCCCGGTCATGCCGGAGGTCCAGCGGCCCTGGCCGGCCTCCCGGGCGTGGATCCGCCCGTCCGGCTCCGGCAGGACCATCCACGCCAGTCCGTAGGCCAGCACGGTCAGCCCCGCGGTCAGCAGGGTCAGCACCACGAACAGGGCCCGGGCCAGCGTGCGGTCCAGGCCGATGCGGTCGGCGATGCCGGCGACCACGCCGCCCAGCCAGCGCTGGGGGCTGCGGACGGTGCGCAGGGAGTGGATCCAGCCGTAGAAGCCGGAGGCGGAGTTCTCGTTCATGACTCCATCGTCGCCTCGCGACGCCCGGGCCGGTATCCGGAAAGCCCCTGATCCGACCCGGAGAACCCCCGGAGAACGGTCCGCGGGCGCCCCGTACTGGGGCAGGATGGAGGCCATGCACAGTGTCCTCACGCGTCCGGCCGAGGGCCGGGTCGTCGCCGGCGTCTGCGCCGGGCTGGCCCGGTACCTCGGCCTGCCGATCGGGTGGGTCCGGGCCGGCGTCGTGGCCCTGACCCTGCTCAGCGGCGTCGGGGTGGTCTTCTACGCCTGGCTGTGGATCTTCGTCCCGGACGAGCACGAGGCCGTGCTCACCGCCGGCGACCCGGTCCGCGGCGCCGCGGAACAGGTCCGGGAGACCCCCGTCCGCCTCGGCAGCGTCCTGGGCCAGGGCTGGCAGGTGATCTTCGGGGTCGTGCTGCTGGGCGTGGCCGCGGTCCTGGCCCTGCAGCTGGGAGCCGGCATCCGGATGAACTGGGGCCTGATCGGGCCGGTGGCCGTGGTGCTGCTGGGCATCGCCCTGGCCTGGCTGCAGCTGGACACGCTGCGTGAGGCCGGGAGGGCGGGGCGGACCGGGCGGATCAGCTCGCTCGCCCTCGGGCTGCTGCTCGTGATGGCCGGCGTGCTGGCGCTCGCCGCCGGCTTCGTGGGCACGGACGAGCTGTGGCTGGGGCTGCTGGTGGCGGGGGTGATCGTCGCCGGTGTAGTGCTGGTGGCCGCACCCTGGGTGCTCAAGGCCTGGCGCGATGCCACGGCGAAGACCTCCGCGCTCGCCGTCCAGACCGAGCGGGCCGAGATCGCCGCCCACCTGCACGACTCCGTGCTGCAGACCCTGGCCCTGATCCAGAAGAACGCGGACACCCCCTCCACCGTGGTGCGGCTGGCCCGCGCCCAGGAGCGCGACCTGCGCCAGTACCTCTACCAGGATCCCTCCCGGCCCACCGGGACCCTGACGGACCGGCTCGGGGACCTGGCCGCGGCGATCGAGGACGACCACGGCCAGCCCATCGAGGTGGTCACCGTCGGCTCGGCCACCGGGCCCTGGCTGGACCCGGTGCTGCAGGCCTCGCGCGAGGCGATGCTCAACGGGGTGCGCCACGCCGGACCGGTCCAGGTCTATGCGGAGGCCCGGCCGGAGGCCGTGGAGGTCTTCGTCAAGGACCGCGGCCCCGGTTTCGACCTCTCCGCGATCCCGGCGGACCGCCTCGGGATCCGGGAGTCGGTCGTCGGGCGGATGGAGCGTGCCGGCGGCACGGCGAGGATCATCACCGGCGACGGCGGCACCGAGGTCCGACTGCACCTGCCGGCCCCGGCGGAGAATGGGAAGAACGGCGAGGAAGGGCGGCAGGGATGAACCGGGCACCAGTGAGGGTCGTCATCGTGGACGACCACGCGATCTTCCGGACGGGACTGAGGGCGGACCTGGACCCGTCCGCCATCCAGGTGGTCGGCGAGGCCGGGGACGTGGACGCGGCGGTCCGGACCATCCACGAGGTGCGCCCGGACGTGGTGCTGCTGGACGTGCACCTGCCCGGCGGCCGCGGCGGCGGGGGAGCCGAGGTGGCCGCGGCCTGCCAGGAGCTCGCGCCCCGGGTGCGGTTCCTGGCGATCTCCGTCTCGGACGCCGCGGAGGACGTGGTGGCGGTGATCCGCGCCGGGGCCCGCGGTTACGTCACCAAGACGATCTCCGGGGCCGATGTCTCGGACGCCGTGCAGCGGGTGGCCGGCGGGGACGCCGTGTTCTCCCCGCGGCTGGCCGGGTTCGTGCTGGACGCCTTCGGGACGGCGGACGTCGCGGTGCGGGACGAGGAGCTCGACCTGCTCTCGGCCCGCGAGCTGGAGGTCATGCGGCTCATCGCGCGCGGCTACACGTACAAGGAGGCCGCGCGGGAGCTGTTCATCTCCGTGCGGACGGTGGAGACGCACGTGTCCAACGTGCTGCGCAAGCTGCAGTTGTCCAACCGCCACGAGCTCACGCGGTGGGCGGGTGAACGGGGTCTGCTCTAGCGATCCGGTGGGTGCAGTGGGCCAGCGCCTCGGCGTCCGCGGCGTGATGGGTCACCAGCACGGTCGTCCGGCCGGTGAGCACCTCGGCGAGCAGGGCGCGGACCTGCGGCACCACCTGGGCGTCCAGGGAGGACAGCGGTTCGTCCAGCAGGACCAGCCGGGGGTCCGAGGCCAGCACGCGGGCGATCGCGGTGCGCTGGGCCTGGCCCCCGGACAGCTGGTGGGGACGCCGTCCCGCCAGGTGGCCCACGCCCACCCGCTCCAGCCACTCCCGGGCCACCCGCCGCCTCGCCGCCCGGCCCACGACGCCGGCCCGGTCCAGTCCGTAGGCGACGTTCGCCTCGGCGCTCAGGTGCGGGAACAGCTGCGGGTCCTGGGTCAGGTAGCCGACCCGGCGGTGCCGGGCCGGGACCCAGCTGCCACCGTCGAAGAGGACCTCCGTGCCCAGCGTCGCGTGGCCGGACTCCGGGCGCAGCCAGCCGGCCAGCGCGTCCAGCACGGTCGACTTGCCGGTGCCGTTCGCCCCGAGCAGGGCCAGGGTCTGTCCCGCCGGGACGGCGAACGCCACGTCCACCTCGCGTTCGGGGACCACCACGCGGCAGTCGAGGCCCGTCACGAGATCGTCACCCGCTTGCGGCCGTAGGCCAGGGTGATGACGGCCAGCGCCACCACCACCAGCAGCAGGGACAGCGCGACGGCGGCCTCCGGGTCCGTCTCCCGCTCCAGGTAGACCTGCAGCGGCAGGGTCCGGGTGGTGCCCTGCATCGACCCGGCGAAGGTGATGGTGGCCCCGAACTCGCCCAGGGCCCGGGCGAAGGTCAGGACCGTGCCCGCCAGCAGCCCGGGGGCCATCAGCGGCAGCGTGACGGTGCGGAAGGTGCGCGCCGGGGAGGCGCCCAGGGACAGGGCGGTGCGCTCGTGGGCCTCGCCGCGGGTCTGCAGTGAACCCTCCAGCGCCACCACGAGGAAGGGCAGGGAGACGAAGACCTGGGCCATGACGACGGCCGTGGAGGTGAAGGCGATCTCGAGCCCCAGCACGTGCAGGTGTTCGCCGACCAGCCCGCGGCGGCCGAAGGCCTCCGTCAGCGCGATGCCCCCGACCACGGGGGGGACCACGAGCGGCAGCAGCACGAGCGAGCGGGCCACGCTGCGGCCCGGGAACTCCAGCCGGGTCAGCGTCAGTGCCAGCGGGATCCCCAGGACCAGGCAGACGGCCGTGGCCGCCAGGGAGGTCCGCACGGACAGGCCCAGGGCGTCGAGCGCTGCCGGGGAGGTCAGCAGTCGTGGCAGCCGGGTCAGGTCCACCCCCGCCACGAGGGCGACGAAGGGCAGCAGGATGGCCGCCCCGCCCAGGACGCCGATGACGGTCAGGGCCCGTGGGGGGCGGACCGGGACGTCACGGGTGACCGAAGCCGGCATGCCGCAGCACCTCCTGCCCCTGCGTGCCCAGGACGTGCTCGACGAACGCCTCGGCCAGCCCGGCGCGCTCCGAGTCCGCCAGCGTGGCGATCGGGTAGGTGTTCACGGCGGAACGGGCACGGTCCGGGTCCACGGTGTGCACCGCCTCCCCGGCCCTGGTGGCGTCCGTGACGTAGACCAGTCCGGCGTCGGCCTCCCCGGAGGTGACCTTGCCCAGCACGTCCGTGACGGAGGACTCCTCGCTGACCGGGTCCAGGGCGAGACCGGCGTCCCCCGCGAGGGTGGCCGTGGCGCTGCCGCAGGGCACCTGGGGGGCGCAGACCACCAGGTCCACGCCCTCGGCGGCGGCGTCCGCCAGGGACGTGATGCCCGCGGGGTTGTCCGGCGGGGTGACCAGCGTCAGCACGTTGGACGCGAACGGGCGGGGCTCACCGGAGACGGCCCCGGCGCTGACGGCCCTGGCCATGGTCGGCTCGTCCGCAGAGGCGAAGACGTCCGCCGGCGCACCGGCGGTGATCTGCTGGACCAGGCCGGACGACCCGGCGACGTTGAACCGCACCGTCACACCGGGGTGCTCCGCCTCGAAGTCCTCGCCGATCTCCTCGAAGACGTCCGAGAGCGAGGCCGCCGCGAAGACGGTCAGCGTGACGTCCCCGGCGGGGGAGTCCTGGGCGGCGGGACCTCCGGTGCACCCGGTCGTCGCCAGCGCCGAGACGGCGGCCAGGGCGGACAGTGCCCTCCTCACGAGGGCTCCCGGTCGATGATCACGGTGGTGGCCTTCACGACGGCGGACGCCGGCATGCCCGGTTCCAGCTCCAGGTCCCGGGCGGCCTCGGCACTCATCAGGGACACCACGCGGAAGGGCCCGCACTGCAGGGTCACCTGGGCCATCACGGTGTCCATGACCACGTCGGTCACCAGCCCGGTGAACCGGTTGCGGGCCGAGATACGCAGCCCGTGCGACTCGGCGTCGGCCTGCCCGGTGGTCTCACGGACCAGCCGGGCCACCTCGACGCCGTCGACGGCGGCCCGCCCGGCCTCGTCGGTGTGGGCGGTCAGGCGTCCGGAGGAGACCCAGCGGCGAACGGAGTCGTCGCTGACGCCCAGGTACCGGGACGCCTCGGCGATGCGCAGCAGGGTCATGGCCCCGACCCTACGTCACGCACCTACGGCGCGGAAGACTGCGATGAACCGCAGATGCGGTTACTCGGACAGCAGTCTGCGGATGCGGCCGACGCCCTCGGCGAGGTCCTCGTCACCCAGGGCGTAGGACAGCCGCAGGAACCCCGAGGGCCCGAACGCCTCGCCCGGGACGACGGCCACCTCGGCCTCGTCCAGGATGAACCCGGCCAGTTCGGCGGAGGTCTGCGGGGTCACGTCGCGGTAGGTCTTCCCCAGCGCGCCGCGGACGTCCACGTAGGCGTAGAAGGCGCCCTCGGGCGTCGGGCAGGAGAACCCGGGTACCGCGTTCAGGGCCTCGACCATGGCCCGGCGGCGCCGGTCGAAGGCCGCCTTCATCTCCTGCACCGCGTCCAGCGGGCCGGAGACGGCTGCCAGCGCCGCGCGCTGGGAGACGTTGGCGACATTGGAGGTGGCGTGGGACTGCAGGTTCGCGGCGGCCTTGATGACGTCCTTCGGGCCGGCCATCCAGCCCACCCGCCAGCCGGTCATGGCGTAGGTCTTGGCCACCCCGTTGAGGATGACGACCTGATCGGCCAGTTCCGGCACGGCGGCGGCGATCGAGGTGAACGGCACGCCGTCGTAGGTCAGGTGCTCGTAGATCTCGTCCGTGACCACCCACAGGCCCCGCTCGGCGGCCCAGCGGCCGATCTCGGCGGTGGCCTCCGGGGAGTACACGGCGCCGGTCGGGTTGGAGGGGGAGACGAACAGCAGCACCTTGGTGCGGTCGGTCAGGGCCGCCTCGAGCTGGTCCACGGAGACCTTGTAGCCGGTCTCCGGGCCGGCGAAGACCTCGACGGGCACGCCGCCGGCCAGGCGGATCGACTCGGGGTACGTGGTCCAGAAGGGCGTCGGGACGATGACCTCGTCACCCGGGTCCAGCAGGGTGGCGAAGGTGTTGTAGACGGCCTGCTTGCCGCCGTTGGTCACCAGGACCTGGCTCGGCTCCAGGCTCACGCCGGAGTCCCGCAGGGTCTTGTCCGCGATCGCCTGGCGCAGTTCGGGCAGTCCGGCAGCGGGGGAGTAGCGGTGGTTCCTCGGGTCGCGAGCGGCCTCGATGGCCGCCTCCACGATGTACTCGGGGGTGGGGAAGTCCGGTTCGCCGGCACCGAAGCCGATCACGGGGCGACCGGCGGCCTTGAGGGCCTTGGCCTTGGCATCAACGGCCAGGGTGGCCGACTCGGCGATCGATCCGATGCGCTGGGAGACACGACTGCGCGGAGTGTGTGACGTCATGGCGCTCAGCCTACCGGTTCGACTCACTCCCCAAGATGACGTACAGTGGATCCCCGGTGTTGAAAAGCACCATGACGGGCCGTGCCGTTGAATCGTCGCGTTGCGGGCCCGAAGGGTAGTGGCGCAATTGGTAGCGCAGCGGTCTCCAAAACCGCAGGTTGCAGGTTCGAGTCCTGTCTACCCTGCGCAGGGTGGTCCGGAGTGATCCGGAGCCCCCGGCAGGACAGTTCAGTGTCGACTAGCAAGTGAGGCCGCGTGACCGAGGCAGCTGCGAACAGCACGGGGGAGAAGACCCCTGATGCGCCGCGGAAGCGTGGTTTCTTCGGCCGGATCGGCCTGTTCCTGCGCCAGGTCGTGGACGAGCTGCGAAAGGTCGTCACCCCGACCCGCGAGGAACTGGTCAAGCTCACGGGCATCGTGCTCGCGTTCGTGATCCTGATGATCTTGCTCGTCAGCCTGCTGGACTTCGTGTTCGGCACGGGTGCTTCCTTCGTCTTCGGTGACGGCAGCGCCTGACTGGCCCGCCGGAGGACGCGCCCTGCCGGAATGACGTCGACCGCGTGAAGAAAGCAGGAACCCGTGTCCGAGCAGGAACTCGAACCGCAGGCCGTTGAGGACACCGTCCTCGCCGACGAGGCCCAGCCGTCTCAGGAGCCCCAGACTGCCGAGGACGCTGCCGTGGCCGGGGAGCCCGTCGAGCCCGCGCTGGACGCCGAGGTGGAGGACGTCGAGGTCGATCTGGCCGAGGCCGTGGAGGACGACCAGTCCGACGTCGCCGAGGAACTCGCCGAGGAAGAGGCCGCCACGGACGTCGCCGAGGAAGAGGCTGCCGCCGCCGCCGCTGCTCCCGCCGTCGCCGAGCCCGAGGCAGATCCGGCCGAGGAACTGCGCGCCCGACTGCGCCGCCAGCCCGGTGACTGGTACGTCATCCACACCTACGCCGGGTACGAGAAGCGCGTGAAGACCAATCTCGAGACGCGTATCCAGACCCAGGAGATGGAGGACTACATCTATGAGATCGAAGTCCCCATGGAAGAGGTCGTGGAGATCCGCAACACCACGCGCAAGCTCGTCAACCGGGTGCGCATCCCGGGTTACGTGCTCGTGCGCATGGACCTGACGGACGCCTCCTGGGGCGTCGTGCGGCACACCCCCGGCGTCACCGGCTTCGTGGGCAACGCCCACGACCCGATGCCGCTGTCGCTGCAGGAGGTCTTCGACATGATCTCGCCCTCCGTCATGCAGGAGGCCACCAAGGCCGCCCAGGCCGAGGGCCGTCCCGCCCCGGCCGGGACCGAGGAGTCCATGCCGGCGGTGGAGGTCGACTTCGAGGTCGGCGAGTCGGTCACCGTCAACGACGGCCCGTTCGAGACCCTCCCGGCCACCATCTCCGAGGTCAAGGTGGAATCCCAGCAGCTCGTGGTCCTCGTGACCATCTTCGAGCGGGAGACCCCCGTGACCCTGTCCTTCGGCCAGGTCACGAAGATCCGGTAGGAGAGTCCAGACTTCGCCCCCGCACGGTTGCTTTGGCCGGGCGGGAGCGGACCGGCTGCCGCGCCACGGCGGCCACCAGCCCCGGGACACGCTCCTGTGCCCCGCGGGAAACCCGCAAGTAGAAGGACCCGAAAATGGCCCCCAAGAAGAAGGTCGCAGGCCTGATCAAGCTGCAGATCCAGGCAGGCGCCGCCAACCCGGCACCTCCGATCGGCCCTGCGCTCGGTCAGCACGGCGTGAACATCATGGAGTTCTGCAAGGCGTACAACGCCGCGACGGAATCCCAGCGCGGCAACGTCGTGCCGGTGGAGATCACCGTGTACGAGGACCGCTCGTTCACCTTCGTCACCAAGACCCCGCCCGCCGCCGAGCTGATCAAGAAGGCCGCAGGCGTCAAGAAGGGCTCCGCCACCCCGCACACGTCCAAGGTCGGCAAGCTGACCCAGGCCCAGTGCGAGGAGATCGCCCAGACCAAGATGGAAGACCTCAACGCCAACGATGTCCAGGCCGCGGCCAAGATCATCGCCGGCACCGCCCGTTCCATGGGCATCACCGTCGACGGCTGACGGAACCCCTCACACCCCCAGTGGCAGGGTCGCGCGCGACCCGCAGACCACGACTGCATAAGGAGAACACGCAGATGGCACAGCGCAGCAAAGCATACAAGGCCGCCCAGGAGAAGATCGGGGAGGCTGTCTACGGTCCCGCCGAGGCGATCGCCCTGGCCAAGGAGACCAACCCGTCGAAGTCCGACGCCACCGTGGAGGTCGCCTTCCGCCTGAGCGTCGACCCCCGTAAGGCCGACCAGATGGTGCGCGGCACCGTCAACCTGCCGCACGGCACCGGCAAGACCGCCCGCGTGGTCGTCTTCGCCACCGGCGACAAGGCCGCGGCCGCCGAGGCCGCCGGCGCCGACGTCGTCGGCTCCGACGACCTGATCGCCCGGATCTCCGGCGGCTGGACCGACTTCGACGCCGCCGTCGCCTCGCCGGACATGATGGGCAAGGTCGGCCGCCTGGGCAAGATCCTCGGCCCGCGCAACCTGATGCCGAACCCGAAGACCGGCACCGTGACCCCGGACGTGGCCAAGGCCGTGACCGACATCAAGGGTGGCAAGATCGACTTCCGCGTCGACAAGCACGCCAACCTGCACTTCATCATCGGCAAGACCAGCTTCGACGCCGAGAAGCTGGCCGAGAACTACGCCGCCGCGCTCGAGGAGGTGCTTCGCCTGAAGCCGTCCGCCTCCAAGGGCCGGTACATCTCCAAGGCGACCATCTCCACCACCTTCGGTCCCGGCATCAAGGTCGACCCGAACGTGGTCAAGGTGACCGCCGAGGCCTGAGCGCCCCGGAGCACCTGAGCATCGGCCACTGAGGCGCCGGTGCCCGCATTCAGCGGGGACCGGCGCTTCAGGCGTTCCGGGGTGGGGTGGGAGAATCGGCGTCATGGAGCACGCCGACCCCACTCGCCGGGCCCTGCTGGGAGGGGCCGCGGCCTCCCTCGCGCTCACCGCCGTCGGGAGTCACGCGGCGAGCGCCGCGACCGGCCGGCCGGGGGTCCCGTACGCGATCACCGTCCGGGACACCACGCCCTCGATCGCCCGGCCCCTGCACGAGTTCCGGGGCATGTGGGTGGCCACGGTGCTCAACGTGGACTGGCCCTCCGCGCCGGGGCTGACGATCGCCCAGCAGCAGGACGAACTGCGCTACCTGATCGCCCTGGCCGCCAACCGCGGCTTCAACGCCCTGCTGCTGCAGGTCCGGCCCGTGGGGGACCGGCTCTACCGCTCGGCCCTGGGTGAGCCGTGGTCGCGGTACCTGACCGGGAACCTGGGGCAGGACCCCGGCTGGGACCCGCTGGCGTGGGCCGTGGACCAGGCGGCCCGCCGCGGGGTCGAGGTGCACGCGTGGGCCAACCCGTACCGGGTGTCGATGGACACGGCCTGGGCCTCCCTGGCCCCGGGGAGCTTCGCGGCGGAGCACCCGGAGTTCACGTACGCCTTCGGCGGCCGCCGCTACCTGGACCCGGGCCGGCCGGAGGTGCGGTTGCACGTGCGGGCGGTGCTGGCCGAGATCGCGCGGGACTACGGCGTCGCCGGGGTGCACCTGGACGACTACTTCTACCCCTATCCGGCCACCGGGCAGGTCATCGGCGACGACGCCTCCTACGCCCAGTACGGTGCCGGACGGACCCGGGCGGCATGGCGGCGGGAGAACGTGGACCTCTTCATCCGCCATGCCGGCGTGGACATCCACGCGACGAACCGGCGGGCGGTGTTCAGCGTCAGCCCCTTCGGCATCTGGCGCAACCGGTCCACCTCCCCGGACGGTTCGGCCACCAGTGGCCTGCAGGCCTATGACGACCTCTACGCGGACACCCGCCGGTGGCTCCGCGAGCAGTGGACGGACCTGTTCATCCCCCAGCTGTACTGGCAGCTGGGATATCCACCGGCGGACTACGAGGTCCTGGCCCGCTGGTGGGCCCAGCAGTCGACCGGTTCGCGGACGGCCCTGGCCTTCGGCGAGGCGGTCTACAAGGTGGGGGACCCCGGTTGGCTGGACCGCGACGAGCTGCTGCGCCACCTCCGGCTCGGCCGGCAGCTGGCCGCCGTGGACGGCAACGCGTTCTACAACGCGAGTTCCGTGGCGGAGAACGCGCTGGACGCCCTGCAGCGCGCCACGCGGACCTACTATGCGCGCAAGGCCGTGCCCGTGCCGATGCCCTGGCTGAACGCCACCCGACCGGGATCGCCGCGGTTCGCCGCCGCCGTCGCGACGACCGAGGGCGTGAGGCTGGACTGGACGCTGCCGGCGGGCGGCGAACCGGCGCACTGGGTCGGGATCTGGCGCAAGAGCGCCGGCAGCTCCACCATCCCGAACCTGCCGATCACCGCGACCTACCTGGAGCGCCTGCTGCCGGGGCAGTTCCAGGGCGGCACGTGGACGGACCGGGGGGCCGTGCGCGGCCGGCTGTACTGGTACATCATCCAGTCGTTCAGCAAGACCGGCATCGGGTCCCCGGCCGGCTCGGCGATCATGGCCCGGGCCTGACCGCGGTGGGGACATGACCGCGACGCAGTGGCTCGAGCTGCCCTCGCGCCTCGACCGGTCCCGCCTGCCGATGCCGGACACCACGGCGGACTTCCTCCAGGTCTGCCAGCTGGCCAACCTGATCACCTCCCTGTTCTGGGGCCACAACGACTTCTACGAATCGCCCGAGAACCGGCTCGCCGCGGCCCGGCCCCGTCCGGACCTCCGGACGGACTACGTCGTCGCGCGGGAGGACGACGACGAAGACGATCCCGGCCGGATCGTCGGGTTCGGGTTCCTCGCCGCGACGCCGGCCACGGCCACCGCCGAGGTGTGGGTGGGGGTGCACCCGGGCTTCCGGCGCCGGGGCGTGGGCGCGGCGCTGCTGGCCGGGATCGAGGCCGAGGCGCTGCGCCGGGGGCACACCGCCCTGCAGTCCTGGACGGACAACGTCCTCGTGGACCCGGACGACGCCGGCCCGCCGGCGGTGCGGTCCGGTGCGCCGGACGCGGCATTCGCCGCGGCCCACGGTTATGACCTGGCCCAGCTGGAGTGGTGTTCGGTGCTGGCACTGCGCGAGGCGGCCGGGCGGGCCCGGCAGGTGGCGTCGGCGTGCACGCTGGGCGAGGACTACGAGCTGGTCGGCTGGGAGGGTGCCTGCCCCGGGGAGTACGCCGAGTCGATGGCGGGGTTGCTGGGGCGGATGCCGGCCGAGGCCCCGAGGGGTGGGCTCGAGATCGTCCCCGAGGCCTGGGACGTGGACCGATTGCGCGTGGAGGAACGCGCCCGGGAGCAGATCCACCTGACCCTGGTCACCACCGCCGTGCTGCACCGGCCCTCGGGCCGGCTGGTGGGACACTCGGACGTCGAGACCTTCCGCGACCTGCCGCAGGTCGCCTACCAGGGCAGCACGCTGGTGCACCCCGACCACCGCGGGCGGCACCTGGCGCTGCTGCTGAAGGCCGCCAACGTCTCGCGGCTGGTGCGGTCCAGGCCCGCCACCGAGCGGTTGTACGCCTGGACCGCCCGGGAGAACGAGGCGATCCTGCGCGCCAACGAGACGCTGGGCTTCCGGCCGGTGTCCGCCCATCCCGGCTGGCAGAAGAGGACCGGGGGAAGCGGCCGCCCAGGTCCCGGTGGATCGATTTGGTGATGCGCCGGACTCCCGCGTATTCTGGATGCACCAAAGACCGCCGGTCGTCGGATCCCTCGTGGAATCGATCGTAAAGCCCTCCCTTCAGGAGGCGGCCTGCGCAGGTGAGACAGAGCAACGCCTTCCCGGTGAGCCCCAGGGCTCGGCGGTATCGCCACGCCCCGTGCACCTG
>JAPFFX010000345.1 GCA_026645375.1 Citricoccus sp. WCRC_4
AACTCCAGTATCGACTCTTGGCGTGTTGAATGGAAGTTTGCTCCGGCAAGCCGTTCGTTGCCAGGATGGTCGTGAGACACCTGGTGACCGACGTGGGTGCCGTCGCCGCCGAGCCCCAGAACGAGCGGCCCGGGCGCGCCGGCCCGCACCCCGGGACGACGCCGGCGGGTGCCGGCATTGCGCGGCCGGAGGACCCTGCCGCTCCCGTCAGCCTCTCGGACCACCGGGCGCGATCCCGGTCCGGCGGCCGTCGTGCCTGGACCGCGGTGGCCGCTGCGGTGGCGGCCGCAGCCGCCGCCGCAGCGCTGTTCCTCGCCCAGCCGTGGCAGGACGGGGGGTTGACACAGCGAGACCAGGCCGTCGCTATCGAACAGGTCCTCGAGCAGGATGGCGCCCACCGGGAGACCGCGCCCGTGGCGGGTGGGGGGACCGTGGAGATCGTGCGCGCGCCGTCGGGGGAGACCGTCGTGGCCGCCCGGGACCTCCCGGCGCCGGAGGGCGAGCGCGTCTACCAGTTGTGGACCCTCGAGGGCGACCAGGCACCCCGGTCCGCCGGGCTCCTGGACCTCGACGACGGCCTGGCCCTCGTCCGGTTGTCCGAGGTGCCGCCCGCGGCCGCGCTCGCCGTCACCCTGGAACCCGCCGGCGGATCGCCGGCCCCCACCAGCGACCCCGTCGTGGTGCTGGCCGCAGGGTGACGGTTCCGGCGGCTCGCCGTGCACCGCCGTCGTCCGCTCCGCGTCCGGGGAGTCATCGGAGGACCCGGATTCGTGCCGTCCTCCGCCGGTGTGCTCCAATTGGCAGGGTAACCATCCAGAGCGGCTGAGAGACCTGGCTCGACGACGCCGCAGCAACCACCGACGCGCCCCGCGCCGGAGCAGGTGCTACCGCCAGGACCGATGGAAGGAGCATCATCATGACGTCATCGAATGCCCAGGACACCACCGCCGGACTGCCCACCGGGGTGCCGACCACGGCGTCCGGCCAGCGCGAGATCCTCTTCAACGCCTTCGACATGAACTGCGTGGCCCACCAGTCCCCGGGGTTGTGGCGCCACCCCGAGGACCATGCGCGGGACTACAACACGCTGGGCTACTGGACCGGACTGGCCCAGACCCTGGAGAAGGGCCTGTTCGACGGCCTGTTCATCGCCGATGTCCTCGGCCCCTACGACGTCTACGGCAACTCGGACGAGGCCACCCTGAGGGCCGGCACCCAGGTGCCCACCAACGACCCGATCCTCGTGGTCCCGCCGATGGCCGCCGTCACGAAGCACCTGACCTTCGGCGTCACCGCGGGCACCGCCTACGAGCACCCGTACGCCTTCGCCCGCCGCCTGGCCACGCTCGACCACCTCACCGAGGGCCGCGTGGGCTGGAACGTGGTGACCGGGTACCTGCCCTCGGCCGCCCGCAACTTCGGGCACGACGACCAGATGGAACATGACGAGCGGTACAACCACGCCGACGAGTACCTCGACGTGGTCTACAAGCTCCTCGAGGGCTCGTGGGAGGACGACGCGGTCGTCAACGACAAGGAGTCCGGTGTCTTCATCGACCCGGCGAAGGTCCACCGGATCGAGCACGAGGGCACGTACTTCAAGACCCCCGGCATCGCCTTCACCGAGCCGTCGAAGCAGCGCACTCCGGTGATCTACCAGGCCGGCGCCTCCACCCGAGGCCGGGCCTTCGCCGGCAAGCACGCCGAGGCCGTGTTCATCAACTCGCCCACGGTCGAGCTCATCAAGGGCACCGCGGCGAAGCTCCGCCAGGCCGCCGTCGAGGCCGGCCGGGATGCCTACGACCTCCGCATCATGTCCATGCAGACCATCGTCACCGGTGCCACCGACGAGGAGGCCCAGGCGAAGTACCAGGACCTGCTGACGTACATCGACGTCGAGGGCGGACTGGTGCTGATGTCCGGCTGGATGGGCATCGACCTGTCCCAGTTCGACCTCGACGAGCCGCTGGGCGACGTGGAGTCCAATGCCATCCAGTCCGCGATCGAGACCTTCAAGAAGGCCTCCGGTGACGACGAGAACCCGTGGACCGTGCGGCGCATCGCCGAATGGTGCGGCGTCGGCGGTTTCGGCCCGGTCATCATCGGGTCCGGCGAGACCGTGGCGAAGGAGCTGGCCCGCATCCAGGACGAGACCGACGTGGACGGGTTCAACCTCGCGTACCACATCACCCCGGGCACCTTCGAGGATATCGTGCAGTACGTGGTCCCGGAGCTGCAGAAGCTGGGCCGCTACAAGACCGAGTACACCGAGGGCACCATGCGGCACAAGCTGTTCGGCCGGGGCGACCACCTGCCCGAGAGCCACTACGGGGCCTCCTTCGCGCTGCGCAACCGCGTCAGCAGCTGACCCAACGGCCCGCGGTCAAGACCAGACGACGAACCCCCGGTTCCCGTGCGCTGGGAACCGGGGGTTCGTCGTCGTCAGCCGGGAGGGGATGTCGGAGCTCAGGCGGCGGCCGGCGCGGGTCGGGCGAGTCGGCGCAGCTTCGGGATCGGGATCCGGAAGTTGACCGCGGCCGCGGCACCACCCTGCGTCGGACCTTCCCACTGGAGCACGGCGCGGGACTCCGCCAGGTCGCCGTCGACGACGGTCGGTGTCACCTCCGCCGGCACCTCACCGCAGATCCGCAGGTTCAGGCCGAACTGTTCGGTCCAGAAGTAGGGAGCGTAGGACACCGGGGACGCGGAGCGGCCGTGCAGCAGGGCCGCGGCGGCCACCTTGGCCTGCTCGATCGCGTCGGTCCACAGGGCGCGACGTTGGATCCCGGGGCCGGAGCGACGCCAGGCCACGTCGCCGGCAGCCACGACACCCGGGGCCACGACGCCCCAGTCGTCGATGAGCAGCCGACCGTCGGTCAGCAGTCCGGAATCGGCCAGCCATTCGTCGTTCGGGTCGTCACCGATCGCGGAGACGACCACTTCAGCCCGGAGGGTGCCGCCGGTGCTGAGTTCGATGTCGAGCCCACCAGCGGGGGCATCCCGGCGGACCCGGGTGACGGACGCGTCGACGAGGTGCAGCCCCCGGTCCCGAGCCGCTGAGGTACACAGGCCGGCGAGGACGTCCCCGACGTGGCGCCGCATCGGCTGGCCGCGATGGACCAGCGTGACCTCGCAGCCGGCCTCCCGGGCGGCGGAGGCGACCTCCATGCCCAGAGGGCCACCGCCGATCACGGTCACGGCGGGACGGTCGGCCAGGCGTTGACGCAGGGCCCGCGCGTCGTCCAGGCCCCGCAGGGTGTACTCATCCGGGCTGTCGGTGAAACACCGGGCGCGGGCACCGGAGGCGATGACCAGGCCGTCGTAGGCCAGGACGCCGCCGTCGTCGAGCAGTACGGTCCGGGCCTCGGGATCCAGACCGACGGCGCTACGGCCGGCGTGCACCGTGGCGTCCGCACTGGGGGCGGCCAGGTACTGGGCCTCGACCTCCGTGACGACACCCGGGGACGGGGTGGAGAGGTCCCCGAGCATGGCCTTGGACAGTGCGGGGCGGCTGTAGGGATCGTGCGGCTCCTGGCCGATGACGGTCAGTTCGCCGGAGAATCCCTCGCGGCGCAGGGTGTCACCTGCCGTCAGCCCGGCGATGCCGTGGCCGACGATGACGATCCGCCCGGGTGCCCCGACCCTGGGGGAGGGCAAGGGGTGCATGGCCGTCATGTCAGGCCAGTTTCAGGGCGGCGACGGGGCACACGCGGACGGCGGTCCTGGCCGCCTCGAGGTCCTGCTCGGAGATGTCGGTGACGTCCAGCACCAGCTCGCCCTCGTCGTCGAGGTGCATCAGATCAGGGGCGGCCTCTTCACACAATCCGTGGCCCTCGCAGCGGGGCCGGTCGAGTTCGAGGTGTGCGACGACGGTGGCGGCCATGGTCACTCCTTGGGAGGTGGTGGGTCTTCGGTGGTGCCGACGGACCCGAGGGGTTCTGCCGACGATGGCTCCCAGTGTCCTAGATCACAGACGCGGTGTCTAATGAATGATCACGATGATGTAGATTCCTCGCATGCATGGATCATCGCCGCATCCGCGGTCCGGGGTGTTGCCGTCCGTGGCCGTGAACCTGGCCTCCGCGGACCTCAACCTGCTGGTGCTGCTGGACGCGCTGATCGACGAGGTCTCGGTGACGCGGGCGGCTGAGCGGGTCGGCCTCTCCCAGCCCGCGATGAGCCACGCCCTGCGGCGCATCCGGAAGCTCTTCGATGATGAGATCCTCGTCCGCCATGGGGCGCGCTCGGTCCTCACGCCGCGGGCCGAGCGGTTACAGGGGCCGTTGCGCGAGGTGCTGCACCGGACCGCCGGACTGCTGGGCCAGGGCGAATTCGATCCCCGGCGCGACGCGCGGGAGGTCACCATCGCGATGAACACCTCCGCCGCCTTCGTGGTCGGCAGGGAGTTGGCGACCGCCCTGGCGGAGGAGGCGCCGGGCATGAGCCTGCGGATCCTCACCACCCGGGACCTGTCGGACGCGTCCTTCACCCAGGCCGGGGTGGACCTGATGCTGATGTCCGAGGCCTACGACACCGAGCAACCCCGGCGCCGGCTCTACGACGACGAGTGGGTCGTCGTCGCGGGGCGGGGCGACCTCACTGGGGCCAACGCCGCGCAGTTGCTGGCCGAGCGCCCCCATGTGGTCTACGAGTCGCGGCGGACCCTGCGTCCCTATGACGTCCTCCGTGGGCATGGGATTACCCCCGCCGTGCACACGCGGGTCGCCGATACCCTCATGCCCCTGCACCTGATCGCCGGTTCCGAACGCGTGGGCCTGCACCGCCGGCGGGTGGCGGAGGTGTTCGCCCGAGAGTCGCCCCTGTGGCTGGCGCCCTTCCCCTTCCCGGTGGGCCGCCTGGGGCTGGATGTCGTGTGGAACCCGTGGCTGGGTGACGCGCAGTTTCGAGAGTGGTTCACGGGTCTGCTGAAGCGGGTCGTGGGCATGTCCTGACCCTGCTCCCGGGCCCGGCATCGAATGGGTGCATGGGGGTCATGGCCACTATTCATTGGGCAGCGCCGGGGATATCGGCTTGACTGTGATTCAAGTCACTGGACACAATGTCTGAACAAACGGGAGTCGCCCTCGAGGGCGCGCTGCCCCACCCCCGAGGAGAGACCCATGACCACCACCCCCGCCGATACTCGCCGTGCCGAGGCTCCCGTCGAGCCGGGCCTGGACCTCTTCTGCGACGACGTCCTGGCGGACTCGATGCCTGTCTTCACCCGATTGCGTGAGGCATCCCCGGTGGTCCACCTGACCCGGGGTGACCTCTGGGTGATCACCCGCTACGAGGACGTCCGGGCCGCGCTGGGGGACCCGGAGACCTTCTCGTCCACCCAAGTGGCCTTCAACGAGCAGATGAACGAGGTCCTGCGGGGCACCTCGCTGGCCGCCGACCCGCCGAACCATCAGAGGCTCCGCGCCGTGCTGTCCGAGAACCTCACGCCCCGGGCGCTCCGTGGGATGAGGGCCGAGATGGACGCCAAGGCCGACGACCTGGTGCGCGAACTGGTGGCACGGGGATCCTTCGACGGCATGGAGGACCTGGCCAAGCACTTCGTCACCTCGGTGGTCATGGACATGATCGGCGTCCAGGGTGACGTCCGCGAGAAGATGCTCGCCTGGGGGGAGGCGGCGTTCAACCTGCTCGGCCCCATGAACCAGCGTGCCGCCGCCTCGTTCCCGATCGCCGGAGAGCTGTTCGAGTGGACGCACCACCAGTTGAAGACCGGGGACCTGGCCGAGGGCAGCATGGGGCGGGCCGTCTTCGAGGCCGCCGAGCGCGGGGACATCGCCCCCGAGGGCGCCGGCATGATCGTGCACCAGTACATCGCGGCCGGCATGGACACCACGATCGCCGCGATCGGCAACGCCGTGGTGCTCTTCGCCCGCTACCCCGAGCAGTTCCAGAGGCTGCGTGAGGACCGCTCCCTGGTCCCCTCTGCCTTCAACGAGATCCTGCGCTTCATGTCACCGTTCCCCGTGGCCGGACGACTGGTCACCCGCGACACCGAGGTGGCGGGGGTGCGGATCCCGGGTGGTTCGCAGGCTGCCGTCCTGGTGGGGGCGGCGAACCGGGATCCCCGGCACTATGAGGAGCCGGAGACCTTCGACATCACCCGGAACCCGGCGGACCACGTGTCCTTCGGGTACGGGATCCACGGCTGTGCCGGCCAGGGCCTGGCTCGGCTCGAGGCCCATGCGATCCTCAATGCGCTCGCCACCCACCTCAAGGGCTACACCGTGGGGGACGTCCAGCACCGGCTGAACAACATGACCCGCCCGTTCGCCTCGATCGAGGTCACTTCGGTCGACCCCGCCTGACCGATAGGCTCACGTACTGTGTCGACACTCAGGGAAGCCCAGAAGAAGATGACCCGCCAGCTGCTGCTGGACGCCGGCGTCGAGGTGATGGGCGAGCGCGGCTACGGACCGACCACCATCGACCAGATCGCGATCGCCGCCGGAGCCACTCGGGCCACCTTCTACCTGCACTTCACGTCCAAGGCGGAGCTCGTGCGGTTCATCGTCGAGCGCACGGATGAGATGCTCACCAGCGCCGACCGGCCGCCGCTGGCCGAGATGGTGGAGTCGAATGACCCGGCGGTCATCCGCAGGTTCCTGGACCTGAAGTTCACCCAATGGCCGGAGATCAAGCCGTACATGATGATCTCGTTGCAGGCCGCCGCGGCTGAACCCGAGATCCAGGACGCCATGGACGCCTGGCATGACCGGGCCATCGGGGCCATGACGGAGGGCCTGGAGCGGGCGGGTCGATTCGATCCGGGCAGCCGCCGGATCCGCTGTTCCCTGGCGTTCGGCCAGTTGATCTACATGTCCCAGCGCTGGTTCCGGCTGGGCTGGGTCGTCGACCGAGATGCCCTGCTGGAGCAGATGACCACGTCCTGGACGGGCCTGCTCTGCGAGCTGGACTGAGCGAGGAATAACCCACCGCAAGGCCCCGCCGGATGCGTTCTGGCGGGGCCTTCTGCTGCCCTGCGGGGTCCCGTGAGCCATTGAGGCGACGATCACGGTAATCACTTGACACTATGTCTTGTGACTGGGGATACTGTTTTCACTCCCGGCAGTGACGTGGATTACACCCCGTCCAGGACCGCCGGATCTCACCGTCTTCAAGGAGACCCCATGAGCACCCAGACAGCGGCTGCGTCCGCATCCGGCCCCGTCGCGCCGGGCAGGCAGGGATCCACCCCGGGTCCGTCCAAGGTCAACGGCACCATCGTCGCGGCCGCCGTGGCCGTGCTGGTGGCCCAGCTGGCCAACGCGCTGCCGGGCGCCCTGAACGGCACCTTCCAGCAGTACTTCGGCACTGTCGGTTCACAGCTGACCTGGATCACCGCAGGGTTCATGATCCCCGTCGTCGTCTTCGAGCTGACCTTCGGCATGCTCGGTGACCGCTTCGGACACCGCAGGCTCACCATCCTCGGTGCCGTCACCGTGGCCATCGGCTCGCTCGTCTGCGCGCTGGCCCCCTCCGTGCAGGTGATGTGGATCGGCTCGGCCATCAACGGCCTCGGCGCCGGGGCCATGTACCCGGCCTCCCTCGCCCTGGTCGCCGCCGTGACGGTGACCCCGCAGCAGCGTGCCCGCGCCATCGCCGTCTGGGCCGGCTGCCTGTCCGCCGGCGGCATCGTCGCACCGCTGCTCGGCGGCGGGTTCGCCACCGCCGGCGCCTGGCAGTGGTCCTACGGCGT
>JAPFFX010000362.1 GCA_026645375.1 Citricoccus sp. WCRC_4
GAGGAGTTCGGCGAGGCGGTCGAGTCCATCGGCCTGCAGGGCGTCACCTACTCGGTGGGCTGGTCCGCGTGGCTGGACATCGCCGCGGCCGGGGTCTCCAAGGCGTCCGGCCTGGAGGCACTGCGGGACCGCCTGGGCGTGCACATCGATGACACGGTGGCCGTGGGGGACGGGCGCAACGACATCGAGATGCTGGCCTGGGCCGCCCGCGGGGTGGCCATGGGCCAGGCGCCGCCGGAGGTCATGAGGGTCGCGGACGAGGTCACCGGCCACGTCGAGGAGAACGGGGCCGCCGCGGTCCTGCGCTCACTGCTCGACTGACGGACCGCTTCCCGGCGAGTCCACGGGGTCGGGTCCAGGGGGAGCGTGGTCTCCTGACCCCGCCGGCCCGGCTCAGGATCGGGACACCTCGGCCGCCTCCGCCAGGCCCAGGAGCCTGGCGGCGGCGGGGCGGCACGCGTGCTCCTCCGTCCAGAAGGAGCGCTGCACCGCCTTGGACACCGCCTGCACGGTGATCCCGAGTTCGGCGGCCACCAGCTTCTGCTGACCGCGCACGCCGGGGACCATGAGATCCAGCACGGCCCACTCCGCATCGGTCCGCGTCAGCACCAGCTGCCCCACCAGCCGCAGCACGGCCTCGGCCTGGGCGGCGGCCTCCGCGTC
The DNA here is from genome assembly GCA_026645375.1 of Citricoccus sp. WCRC_4. Classification (GTDB taxonomy): domain Bacteria; phylum Actinomycetota; class Actinomycetes; order Actinomycetales; family Micrococcaceae; genus Citricoccus. The sequence continues at coordinate 664 of JAPFFX010000362.1, forward strand.
GGGGCCGTCCACGGAGACGGGCACCCGCCCGGCCCTCGCGGCCTCCTCCACCGCCCGGCGGGCGTAGACCAGGCCCGGCCCGCCGACCTCACGCAGCTCCTGGGTGTCCGGCAGCGCGCCGGGGATCACCGGGCCGTCCGGGTCCGCAGGGTCCACCGCACCCACGGACCCGACCCCGATCCCGACGTTCCAGCGCCGCTCCCGCAGCGCACGCAGGGCGGCGTCCACGGCGGAGTCGGGGTCGGCCACGAGGCCGATGGCCTCGTCGCCCACCGAGCGCTGGAACGGCAGCACGGTGCGCACGGGGCGCAGCGCGCGCAGCAGGTCGTGCACCATGTCCCCGACCTCCCGCGAATCACGCTGGTTGATCGTCAGGACGTACATGGAGGGGGAGGATCAGCCCTGGCGGCCCTGCGGGACGTCGGCCTCAGGGCCCTCCTCGGCGGCCGGCTCGGGCTCCTCGGTCTCCACCTCGCGGCCCTGCGGCTCGTCGGTGGGCGTGTGCTCCCCGGCGGCGTCGAAGCGCTCGATGGAGGCGGCCAGCTCGGCCTCGGCCGCCTCGCGGCCCTCCCAGCCGTCGGCCTTGACCCACTTGCCCGGCTCCAGGTCCTTGTACCGGGTGAAGAAGTGCTCGATCTCCTTCTTCAGCCACTCGTCGATGTCCTCGAGCTCCTGGATGTGGTCGAAGCGCTTGTCCGCCGGGACGCAGATCAGCTTGGCGTCGCCGCCGCCGTCGTCGGTCATGTTGAACACGCCGATCGGGCGGGCCTCGACGATCACGCCGGGCACCAGGTCGAAGTCGGGCAGGTAGACCAGGGCGTCCAGCGGGTCGCCGTCCTCGCCCAGGGTGTTCTCGAAGTAGCCGTAGTGGGTCGGGTACTGCATCGAGGTGAACAGGACACGGTCCAGGCGCAACCGGCCGGTCTCGTGGTCGAACTCGTACTTGACCCGGGAGGCGGCCGGAATCTCGATGGTGACGTCATGGATCATGTCAGCGGGCTCCTTGGAGTGCATGGAGGTCAGGTTCGGAGCCGCACCCCGCGGCACGGCATCTCGAAACAAGGGTATCCTCCGGTCAGGCGGGTCCGGTCCCGGCCCGCCCATCGCCGCGAGCGTGACGCACGCACTCGTACGCCTCCCAGGAAGCCCGACCGTGACCTCTCGACCCCCACGACGCCGGCCCGCCGCGCGCACGATCCCGCGCACCCTGGGTGCCGCGCTGGCCCTGTTGCTCGCCGGCACCGTGACCGGTTGCGAGGTGCAGGGCGCCGGCCCGGTGTCCGGTGCCGCCCCGTCCGGACCGTCACCGGCCCTGGTCGTCTCCTCCACGCCCCCTTCGGGCGCCCCGTCCTCTCCGTCCTCTCCGTCCTCCCCGTCCTTCGAGGCCTCCCCGGACCGCCCCGCGGTCACGCATCCCGGCCGCCCCGGCGAGGGAGTGTCCACGCTGGCCGCGGTGCTCGGGCTCTCGGACCTCACCGCGCTGCTGGACCCGATGCCGGACCCGGAGGTCCTCGCCTCCGCGCTGGATGCGGCGCTGACGGTGTCCTCGGGCACGATGTCCGCGGCCGTCGTCGACGCCCTGACCGGTGAGGTCCTCTACGACCGCTCGGCCGACGAGCCCGCGGTGCCGGCCTCCGCGGTCAAGATCCTCACCGGTCTCGCGGCCCTGGAGGTCCTGGGCCCGGACCACCGCTACACCACCGGCGCCGTCGCCCTGCCCGGGCACGTGGGAGACCGGGACGTGACCCACGTGGTGCTCGATGCCGGCGGCGACGTGCTGCTCGGCACCGGGGACAACGCGACGTCCACCGACGGGCGGGCCGGTCTCGGGACGCTGGCCCGGCAGGCCGCCGAGGAACTCTCCTCACGCGGTACCTCCGGAACGGTGACCGTTCGCCTGGACGACTCCGGGTACACGGGCCCGGAGGCCTCCCCGGACTGGAGCCCGGACATCGTCCCCTCGGGCAACGTCTCCGCCGTGCAGCCGATCGCCACCCACGGCGGGCGCCCCTTCGCGGGAGCCGGCACCAACCGCCTGCACGACCCGGCGCTGTACGCGGCCGAGGTCTTCCGGGACCATCTCGCCCGGCACGCCCACGACCTGGGCCTCAAGGTCCAGGTGGCCGACGCCGTCGGGCGCCTGTCCCTACGGGGGCGGGGGAGCGAGCTGGCGAGCGTGACGTCGGCCACCGTGGCCCAGCAGGTGACCCACATGCTCAAGACCTCGGACAACCAGGTGGCCGAGGCGACCGGTCGCAACCTGGCACTGGCCGCCGGCCAGGACGGCAGTTTCGACGGCGCCTCCCGCGCGATCGAGGAGGCCGTGTCCGGGCTGGGGGTGGACACGGCCGGACTGGACCTCGTGGACGCCTCGGGGCTCTCCGGCAGGAACCGGGTCTCCCCCCTCCAGCTGACCGAGTCGCTCGGGATGGCCGCCGGGGATCCCGCGCTGGAGGCAGCGGCCACCGGACTGCCGGTGGCCGGCAAGGAGGGCACCCTCGAGCACCGGATGGTCGGCACCCCGGCCCAGGACGTGGTCCGGGCCAAGACCGGGACGCTCAGCTCGGTGGCGTCGCTGACCGGCACGGTGAAGACCGCGGACGAGCGGCAGCTGGTGTTCAGCTTCATCGCCAACGACCAACCGGGTGTCCTGACCGACGCCCGCTTCGCCGTGGACCGCGCCGCGGTGCTGCTGGCCGGTTGCGGGTGCCGCGCGGGCGCGGCAGACCCGGGGCAGTAGGGGCATGGGCCAGGTGATCGCGGGCCGCTTCGAGCTGGCGGACCACATCGCCTCCGGGGGGTCCGGGTCGATCTGGGCCGCATGGGACCGGCGCCGCGAGCAGTGGTGTGCGGCGAAGGTGCTGCGGCACAAGGACTCCGGTGAGTTGCTGCGCTTCGTCCGCGAACAGGGCATCCAGCTCGACCACCGCCACCTGGCCACGCCCTACGGCTGGGCCGCCGAGGACGCGGACGTGGCGATCTCGATGCCGTTGGTGGCCGGCGGCACCCTGGACACCGCGCTGGGCGACCACGGCGCGTTCTCCTCCGCCCTCGCGGCCCGGATGCTGCTGCAGCTGCTGGACGCGCTCGACCACGTGCACCACTCCGGCTGGATCCACCGGGACGTCAAGCCGGCGAACATCCTGCTGGAGCCCACGGGGGAGGGCACGCCGCACCTGCGGCTGGGTGACTTCGGGATCGCCGTGCGGGAGGACGACCCGCGGTTCACCACGCTCGGGTGGGTGAACGGCACACCCGGGTACCTGGCACCCGAGGCGATGGACCTCGCGGCCCCGGCGCCCGCGCAGGACCTGTACGCGGCCGGCGTCGTGGCACTGCGCATGCTGGATCCCACGGTGCGGGGCGAACGCGGGCTGGAGGCCGCCGTCCGGGACCCGCGCCGGACGCTGTCCCGGATCGAGGGGGTCGATCCACGCCTCGCCTCCGTGGTGGCCGGGCTGCTCGACGAGGACCCTGCCGACCGGGTCGCGGCCGCCGAACGGGCCCCGCGCACCCTGGACGTCCTCGCCACCCCGCAGACGGAGGTCGGCGGGTACCTCACGGCGGCGGGCGAGCCGTTCGCGGTGTTCCGCCAGGTCCAGGCCGGGGGGACGGCGGGGACCACCGCGGGCCAGCGCGGGGTCGGCCGGGCCGGAGACGCGGTCCCGGAACCGGGCCCGACGGCGGCTCCCGAACCGTCCGCGGACGCCGTGCCCCGGGTGCCCGCGCCGCCGGTCAGGACCCCGCGGGTCGGCAGTACGCCCCCGACGGGCCAGGCGTCGGACGCCGGTGAGGATGACGGGGGCCGGGTCCGGAGCGTCGGTGCCGTCCTGCCGTGGGCCATGGTGCTGCTGGGCGTCGTGGCCCTGGTGGTGGCCGCCGTCCTGCTCTGGCCGGACGGCGAGCGTGCAGGGCCCGGCGCCGACCAGGGGGCCGGGACCGACCAGGGGGCCGGGCCCGGGCAAGGCGTCGAGGCGGAGCAGGGCGCCGAGGCGGAGCAGGGCGCTGGGGCGGAGCAGGGCGCTGGGGCGGAGCAGAGCGGCGGGAGCAGGCAGGGCGGCGGTGCGACGCCGACGTCACGGGGCACCGGCACCGCACCATCGGCGAGGTCGTCCCCGGCCTCCGACCCGGAGCATGCGGGGCCCTCCGGACGGTCCGGGGCGCCGGTCATCACCAGTTCCGTCCGCGCCGGCGATGACTGCACCGCCCTGGAACGCGGACTGGTCGTCACCGGCGCCGACGGGCGGCGACTGGTGTGCGTGGAGGACGGCGGGGGACTGGCCTGGGAGGCGGAGGACTGAACGGCAGGCGCCCCACCGGTGGTCCCGGTCGCCCGGGAGCACCGGTGGGACCCGACGCTCAGGAGTCCGAGATGCTCAGGACCTGACCCTCAGGACCTGGCGTTGAGGAACCGCTCGCGCTCAGGCGCTGCGCCGGCGCCGCAGCAACAGCCAGGCGATGCCGGTCAGCACGGCGCCCAGCCCGACCCCGCCCAGCAGGGCACCGAGCTCGGTGCTGGACGGGAGCCATCCGCCGTTCCGGGCGCCCGCGGCCTGGGCGTCCTCGCCGTCCGCGGAGCCTCCGGCGGCGAGGGTCTGCTCGTCCTGGGCCGCCGCCAGCCACTCGGTCGCACCGGCGGCTTCGCCCGAGAGGGACACGGCCAGCTCGTAGCGGAACGGTTCGGTCCCCTCCCGGCCGCCACGGGCCTCGGACCCGGTGACCACGATGTAGTAGTCGCCGGCGAACCGCAGCGCGCCGTAGGAATACGAGCCGTAATTGTCCGCGCTCACGGGCACGGCGGTGGACCGGGTGAGGGTGGCCCCGTTGTCCGTATAGGAGATGCCCTGGTCCCCCAGCATCCGGGGGTCGCCCAGAAGCGGGTCGTGGGCCGAGGTCCGGATCTCGCGGACGCGCGCTTGCTGGTTGTTGCCGGACGAGAGGCGGTAGCTCAGGCGCTGGCCGTACTCGACCGGGACCCGGAAGTAGGACGCCTCCCGGGGCTGCAGTTCGGCGGAGTAGACCTGGCCCGCGGTGATCTCGGTGGCCGTGCCGAACGACCGCCCGCCGGTCACGGGCCTCGCCTCGCCGGTGACCGTCACGGATTCCGGAGGGAGGTCCTCCGAGGGGGCCTCGGCCAGCCCGGACTCGTCCACCGGGGGCTCCACCCAGAACCGCAGTTCCACGGCCACGGGGTCGTCCGCCAGCCATTCGCCGCTACGGCTCACCTGGGCCACGACCACGCCGGACCCATCCTCGAAGCATCCGTGGGAACCGGCCTCCATGGGATCCGTGGCCGTCTTGGCGACCGGCACCGCACCGGTCGTCATCGAGACGTTGTCCGCGACCGGGGGTCCGCACTGCTCGCCCTGCAGGTTCACGAACTCCACGGTGAGCTCGGCCCAGTCCGTGCCGCGCGGGTCGGCGTGGGGGTCGGCGGCCAGGACGGCCGCGGCGTGCGCCCGCTCTCCGTCCTGGAGCGCCGGCAGCCGGTAGAACCGGGTCGAGACCGCCGGTGAGGAGGCCTCCTCGCTGGTCTGCAGGGTGTCCTGGTAGAGGCCGGGTTCCACCTCGACGGCGTCGGCCAGGCTCTCCCCGCCCGTGACCTGGGTGCCCGAGGGCTGATACGGGGTGACCTGGGTGGCGGGCGCGGAGCCCTTCTCGGTGTCGGGAGCCGGCGTGGCAGCCAGCGCCGGAGCGCCGACCCAGGCCGTCAGGGCCAGGGTGAGGCCGAGGGCTGTCAGCGTGCGGGTGGGACGGTCGCTGGTGCTCATCACCGCTGTCCTTCCTGATCGGTGCCGTAGCGGTCGGTCGGGTGCTGGCCGCCGGGTCCGGGGGGCGCGGCGTACTGCTGTGTGCCGGCCGGTGCCGGGACGGGCCGCCGCCGTGTGAGGGCCAGGGTGCCGGCGCCGATGAGGGCGCTGCCGGCGAGGCCGGTGAGGAACCACGGCAAGGGGTTGTCCCCGGCCGGTTGGGTCAGCCCGGTGGCGGTGGCCTCCGCCCCGCCACCGCCCTCGTCCGGGTCTTCGCCCGGCGTGGCGCCCGCGGTGGCCTCCCCGGCTGCCGCGTCGTCCTGCTCTCCCGCGTCCTGCGCGGAGGCCGGATCGACGACCCGGCCCGCCCCGGGCTCGGCGATGAGGGGGCCGTCCTGCTCCTGGCCCGTCACCTCGAGCGCCAGCTCATAGGGGAAGGGCTCGCGGTTGCGGTCATCGCTGTACTTGTCCGCCGAGACGACCACGTAGTAGTCGCCGGACAGGTAGGCGTCCTGGCCGTGGGAGCCGTCGTGATTGTCCATGCTGACGGAGACCGGCATGTTCAGCGTGGCGGTCTGGCCCGCCGGGCGACGGTGCAGGCGGCGGTCGCCCTTCATCCTGACGGGTCCGCGGGTGCTGGAGAACACGCTCACGTCCACGGAATCAGGTCCGGCGCCCTCCGAGGCGCCGTTGGCGGCGCGGACGTTCAGCCGTTGCCCGTAGCCCACGTGCACCCGGTAGTACCGTGCCTCGTTCGGCATGACCGAGTCGGAGAGCACCGTCCGGTTCTCCACCTCGGCGGCCTCGTTGAAGCTGCCGCCACCGGCGACCGCGGCGGCCGCACCGGACAGGGCCACCGACCGGGGTGCCTCCTCCGCGTCCGCATGGGGGCCGAGCGTGCTCTCGTCCACGGCCGGTTCGACCACGAACTTGAGCTCCACCGGCATCGGCTCCTCCGCCTGGTGCTCGCCGAAGCGCTGGACCTTGGCGAAGAGCTGACCGGTGCCGTCCTGGAAGCAGCCGTAGCTGCCGGGCTCGGTGTACTCCTGGCTGCGCACGTAGCCGACGATCGGCTTGCCGCCGTCACTGGAGTGGGCGTAGTCCCGGTCCGAGGAGGAGCAGTTCTCGCCCTGGCCGTTGACCAGTTGGACCTCGATCCCGGCGAAGGGATCACCCGTGGCCGCCGGCTGTGACTGGTCCGGCAGCAACAGGGCGGAGAAGTGCGCCCGCTCCCCGGGCTCGATGGCCCCCAGGTGGTAGAACCTGAGCGTCCCGTCGGCGCTGGAATGGGCCGTGGTCTCACCACGCGCGTACTCGTCCAGGTACTGACCGGGGGCCAGCTGGGGGGAGGAGTGCAGCGTCTCCCCACCGGTGACCGGGGTCCCGGAGGCGACGTACCCCTGGAAGGCCCGGACCGTCTTCGTCTGCAGCTCGGTCTCCAACTCCGTCGCGTTGTCGGCCTGGACGTAGGTGCCGCCGGTGGCCTCGGCCACGCAGGTCAGTTCCTCGCGGGCGGCATCGTTGACCTTGAAGCCGATGGTGTGCACGGTGAGGCCGATGCCCTCCCCGGCCAGGTCCTGGGCCGCCTCGCAGGCCGGCGGTTCGGAGCAGTTCTCCTCGCCGTCGGAGACCAGGATGATGGACTTCTCCCCGTCGATCCCCTCGAGTTCCTGCGCCGCGTGCAGCAAGGCCGCCCCGATCGGGGTCTCGCCGACCGCGTCCAGGCCGGCGATCCTCTTCTTGAGCGCGCTGACATCGGTGGGGCCCACCTCCTGCAGGGTCGTGATGTCCGTGCAGTCCCCCACGGTGTTGGCGCCGTAGACCACCATGCCCAGGTCGGCGCCGTCGGGGGCGTTGTCCAGCAGGGTGGAGGTGGCCTCCCGGGCGGCGGCCAGCCGGGTGGTGCCGGACGCGTCCGCGTCCTCCTCCAGCATGGAGGAGGAGTAGTCCATGACCACGACGACGGGCTGCAGGGTGCGCTGTCCGTCCTCCGCCGCACCGGAAGGGTCGGCCGACGAGGTGGCCTGCGCGGGGGCGGCCAGCAGGCCGCCCAGGACGAGGGCGAGGGTCGTGACCAGGGCGAAGGCCCGGGCCGGAAGGGCCGGACCTCGCCGGCGCCCGTGGGCCGTGCCCGGGAGGCTCGGGCGGGAGGTGGTGTCCATCATGTGTCCCCTGTGCAAGTGAGAAGCGGGTGCCTGTGACGTTTACGGTTGCAAATGTACAGACTGACCTGGGCGTGGGCAACACGGATGGATGGTGAGGACTCCCCATCGGCGCGACGACTCGACTTTGCCATAGCAAATGAACCGGTAGGATTCAGGCCATGACCTCCCCCGTCACGGAACAGCGCCTGGCCCAGCAGCGGGCCATCTACGGCACGCCCCTGGCAGAGCGGTTCGGGGCCATGATGGGCGTCTACCGGCTCAGCCAACGGTCCCTGGCCCGGGTGCTGGGGCTGTCCGCGCCCATGCTCTCCCAGTTGATCAACGCCCAGCGCATCAAGATCGGCAATCCGGCCGTCTACGAGCGCCTCGTGATGCTGGAGGAGCGTCAGGACGAGCCGGACCACGAGCGTGTGCTGGCCGAGGTGCAGGCCTCGGCCCCGGTCCTCACCACCCACACCTCTCGCGGTCGCCAGGCTCTCGCCGGAACCCCCGACGGCGGCGACGTCGCCGCCCAGCTCGCCCTGTTCGCCGGCCCCGAGGCGCTGCTGGCGGCGGCACGGGCCGCCCGGCTGGCCGGTGGACAGGCCCTGGCGGACGCGCTCGAGCGGGCCGCCGCGCACCACGGCTGACCGGACGAGGCGGCCACGGGGGCCCCGCAGCGCGACGGCAGGATGACCGCCCGGACACCCCGAGGGCCGCTGCGCGGCGGCGCGCCCGTGTGATGGGATGGGGCCATGGACTCCTCCGCGTCGCCGTCCCAGCCCGCAGCCCCCGCAGCAGCCCCGACCCTGTCCCACCCCGTGGACTGGGACATGGCCGCGTCCACCGCGGCGAGGGTGTGCGCCGCCGGGCCGCGGTTCACCCGGCACCAGGCCGAGCGGGAGGCCGAGGGGCTGCGCCGCGCGGCGGAGGCCGCCGTGGACCACGTGCACCGGCTCACGGGCCTGGACGCCGCACGAGACCTGCGGGACTCCGAGGTCCTGGTGGTGGACCGGCCCACCTGGACCCGGGCCAACACCCAGGCGTTCTCGACCCTGCTCGGGCCGGCCTTCGAACACGTCCGCGCGTCCCGCCCGGACGAGTACGCCCGCGCGACCAGTGGCTTCGCCCCCACGGCGACCGGGGTGGAGGCCGGGACCGTGCTGGCCTTCCTCTCCTCGAAGGTCCTGGGCCAGTACGAGCCGTTCTGCGCACTGCCGGGCCCGGACGGGGCTGCCCCGGGACCCCAGGGCGGCCGGCTGCTCCTCGTGGCACCGAACATCGCCGAGGTGCGGGTCGAGCTCAACGTGGACCCGGAGGACTTCCGCCTGTGGGTCTGCCTGCACGAGCAGACCCACCGCGTGCAGTTCGCGGCCGCTCCCTGGCTGCGCGAGCACCTGCAGCAGAACATCATGGACCTGGTCTCCGGGATGTTCGACAAGATGGACACCCTGCCCGAGCGCCTCTCCGCCGGGGTCCGCGCCCTGGTGCGGGGGCCCGGGGCCGATCCGGAGCCCGAGACCGCGGGGGAGGGTTCCGCCGAGCTGGGCACGGAATCGCACCCCGCGTCCCTGGGACTGCTGGAGCTCGTCCAGGACCCGGAGGACAAGGAGCGCCTGGCCCAGCTCACCGCCGTGATGTCCCTGCTGGAGGGGCACGCCAACGTGATCATGGACGCCATCGACTCCTCGGTGGTCCCCACCGTCAAGACCATCCGCCAGCGCTTCGACCACCGCGCCGCCACCCGGTCCTCGCTGGACCGCTGGATCCGCCGGCTCATGGGCATGGACGCCAAGATGCGCCAGTACCGGGACGGTCAGCGCTTCGTGAAGCACGTGGTGCAGGAACTGGGCATGGACGGCTTCAACGTGGTCTGGGAGTCCGCCGACCACCTGCCCTCCGAGCCCGAGCTGCACCAGCCCGAGCGCTGGATCGAGCGCATCCGGGGACTGGACTGAGCGGGCGCACCGGCCCCGCACTGGGCGGAGGGGACCTCCCGCGCGGTCCGGACGCCTGGCCCCCGCCTGTTCGCTGGCCCGAGCCGCTGCACCGCGCCGTCACCTCGGTCCGTGCCGGCGTCCAGGGCCGGTCGCGACCGCTCGTGGCCCTCTCCGGCGGCGCCGACTCGCTGGCACTGGCCGTGGCCGCCGCCGAGGCACTGCGGACCGGGGCGTCGCCGGCCGACGGGGCCGGCGCCGTCGTCGTGGACCATGGCCTGCAGCCCGGTTCCGCCGGCGTGGCCGACCGGGCC
>JAPFFX010000371.1 GCA_026645375.1 Citricoccus sp. WCRC_4
GGCCATGGGCGACCTCCAGGCCCAGGCGGAGGCGACGGCGGTCTGCGAACGCGAGGTGCTCCGACTGGCCGACCGATACGGCACCGACACGGTCGTGCTCGCGATGCAGGAGACGCAGGACTACGTCGAACGCTCCGTGCGCCGTCGCCTCACGGAGCTGCCGCACGGCTCGTGGAGCACCGTGGACTACCTCGACGTGGACCCGGGCTCCGACGAGGGGCTCGTGCCGGTCGAGATCACGATGACCCTGGATGGAAAGGGCATCCACTACGACATCAGCGGTGGTCCCGCCATCAAGGCGTTCCTCAACTCGGGCTACGGCACCACGTTCTCGGCGATCTACGCGGGCACGAAGACCTTCTTCCCGGACGTTCCCTTGAACTCGGGGTTCTATGCGGCCGTCACTGCCGACATCGGACCCGAGGGAACCGTGGTGAACGCGGGTTGGCCGGTGGCCGTCACCGGAACGGTGTCGGGCCCGTACGAGAAGATCATGAACGGGATCTTCGAGCTGTGGTCGGGGATCATGAAGGACCGGGCGATGGCCTGCGCCTTCAACCTCGAGTACCTGCTGGTCGGTGGCCGTGATGCGCGCACCGAGAACAAGGCGACCTTCATGTGGTACGACTGGATGGCCGGCGGCTGGGGAGGCCGGGTCAGCAAGGACGGCTCGAGTGCGACCGCGCCCGTGTTCGGCGTGGGCCTCGCCGTGCAGCCCTGCGAAGGCCAGGAGCGCCTGACACCGGTCATCACCACCATGCACCAGATCGGGACGGACTCGGGCGGGCCCGGACGCTACCGCGGCGGGTGCGGCATCGAGAAGGGCGGCACCCTCACCGACGCCGAATCGGCGGTGATGAGCTACTGCTGCGATCGGGCACGGTCCATCACGTGGGGCATCGAGGGTGGGTTGCCGTCCATCCCCCACGGCGTCTGGCTGAATCGGGGCACGGAGAACGAGCGCTTCCTCGGGTCCATCTTCTCCTCCGTGCCCGTGGGCCCAGGCGACACCTTCTACCGGCCGTCCGCCGGGGGCGGTGGGTACGGCGACCCCCTGGAACGCAGCGCCGAGGAGGTACTCGAGGACGTCATCGACGAGTACGTCTCCATCGATCGCGCGGCCAAGGACTACGGCGTGGTGATCAGGCCCGTCAATCCGGAGCTCGACGAGTACGAGATCGACCATGAGGCCACGGTCGAGACACGGGAATGGATCCGCGAGCACCGGCACGAGTGGATGGACGCCGACCCGGCCGACGTGGCCCGCCAGTATCGGGACGGTGAGATCGACATGCTCGACGTCATTCGCCGCCACGGGGTCATCGTCGACTGGGGCACCGGCGAGCTCTTCGAGAGGACGACACGCCAGCACCGCGAACAGATCCAGCGGCGCTCCGTGTCCCACTGGGGCTGAGCACGCCGACGGGACGGCTGCTGCCGGCCCGTCGGCCGCGGGCCCTCACCCCATTCCTGCGAGGGCCACCGTAGAACCGCACCATCGATATCCCCATGGAGGTACCCGAAGTGTCCATCAATCTGACCGGCTCGAATGACGAGGTCGAGGCAACAGATGCGTTGGCCCGAAAGGGCAATGACGAAGACCAGATGGGTCGCGGATCCCTCGCGATGGCCTGGTATGGCGTGGCGAGTGCCATGTTCTACGTCTATGTCGGGGCCGCGATGGCTCTCGCCTACGGCACCGTCAACGCACTGATCGGCGTCGCGCTGACCATCGTCGTCTACGGCGTGATCAACGCGATCCTCTCCAGGTACGCGATCAACAACCGAACCACCGTGGCCCAGTTCTCCCGGACGATCCTGGGTACGGCCGGATCGTCGATCGCCACCCTGATATTCGCTCTCATCGCCATCTACTACGCGGTGTTCGAAGGCTCGATCGTCGCCTATGCGTTCCAGACCCAGTTCGGCGGAGAGATGTGGATGTGGAGCCTCATCGTGGTGCTCTACTCCACCCCGCTCATCATCGGTGGCGTGCGGCGCTTCCTGGACAAGCTGAACGGGTGGCTCCTGCCCATCTACTTCTTCGGCTTGATCGCCGCGGTCATCTGGGCGGGCGCCCTCTATGGTTTCAGCGACGCCTGGCTGACCCACACGCCGGAGGCCCCCATCCCGTTCGCCCTGGGTGGCCCCGGTTGGCTGGCGGCATTCGTGGGCTATATGGGCGTATGGATCCTGATGATGTTCACGATGGACTACGCGGCGTTGGGGAAGCGCAAGGACACCAGGTTCCACCAGTGGGTGTCCTTCGGTCCCGTCTTCTACCTTCTGGCCTTCGGCTTCACCGCACTCGTGGGCATCTTCCTGACCTTCACCATCCCCGGGATGGAGGCGACCGAAACGGGTGTCGCAGGCGGCATCGTGCAGATGATGGGCATCCTCGGTCTCCTCATCGTCTTCGCCTCGCAGACTCGCATCAACACCGCGAACTACTACCTGGGCGCGGCAAACCTGAAGGCCTTCGGCGAGCGCGTGTTCCGCATCAAGATGCCGAACATCGTCTGGGTGCTGCTCTCCTCCATCGTCATCTTCCTGCTCATGCTCCTCCCGATTGTGGAGTACCTGTTGCTGGCACTCGCCTGGCAGGGGGTGCTGGTGACGGCATGGGTGGCCATCGCGCTGACGTACGTCCTGATGAGCCGTGGTCAGGGACAGGAGCACGCTGCCATCGAAGACCGGCACTACAAGGCGTTGAACATGAATGGCCTCATCGCGTGGCTCGTCGCGACGGTGGTCGGCATCGTCATGCTGCAGCTCAGTCAGCTCAGTCCGGAGCTGGCCGGGGTCGGTTCCACGTGGGGCCCCATTCTCACCGTTGTCACGGCTGCGGGTGTGTACGCCATCCTGTGGAAGGCGAATCCTGCCCGTCGCTCCGCCCTGACCGGTGCATCCGCTCCGACCGGACGCCACTGACCGGGTCACCAGCCCATTCCGGAGACACCCCCAGGGCCCTACGCTGTGAGGATGGTCACAGATCGCATCCGCCCCACTGTCAACTCGGACATGGGCGAGGGCATCGGCCTGCACCGATTCGGCAACGATCCGGAGCTGATGCAGACCGTGGACCTCGCCAACGTCGCCTGCGGATTCCACGCCGGGGACCCGGACATCATGTCTGCCACCGTCGCCTCCGCCGTGGAACAGGGCGTGCGTATCGGTGCCCATCCGTCACTGCCGGACCAGTGGGGGTTCGGCCGACGCGCAATGGTCCTCACGCCCGAGGAGGTCGAGTCCCTGGTCCGGTACCAGGTCGGTGCACTCACTGGGTTCCTCATCCAGCACGGCACACCGTTGAACCACATCAAGCCGCACGGATCCCTGTACGGGATGCTCGCCAAGGATCCCTCGCTGATGGCCTCCGTGGCCAGGGTGGCCGCCGACTACGCCGTGCCGGTGCTCGGCATGGCCGGCACCGCTCACGAGTCGGTGTGCGAGGAGCACGACGTGCCGTTCGTGGCCGAGCTCTACGTCGATCTGGACTACGACGCCCAGGGCGGGCTCATCATCCAGCGCACCCCACATGCAACCGACCCACAGGCAGCCGCCGATCGAGTGACGCGGGCCCTGACCAGGGGGGCCATCACGGCGGAGGACGGAACGGAATTGCCGATGCGCTTTGATTCCGTGTGCGTGCACTCCGATGCTCCCGGCGCGCCGGAGGTCGCCCGTGCCGTGCGCGCGGCACTTGACGCGCATCACCCGTCGACCGGCTGAATACCTCCTCCCTCCTTCTCCCGCACACCCCCCGAAAGGAATCATCATGGCCGAGATCCAGTCCCCCCTGCCCGGTGTCTTCTACCGCCGCCCCGGGCCCGACAAGGACCCCTACGTCCAGGAGGGTGAGCGTGTGGAGTCGGGCCAGGTGATCGGCATGGTCGAGGTCATGAAGCAGTTCACCGAGGTCAAGTCCGACACCAGCGGCACCCTGGAGCGCTTCGTCGTGGAGGACTCAGCCATGGTGAATCCGGGCGACGCCCTCGCGGTCGTCGCCCAGGACTGAGCCATGACGATCTCCACGCTTCTCGTCGCCAACCGCGGAGAGATCGCTGTTCGCATTCTCCGCTCGGCCAAGGACGTGGGCATCCGCACCGTCTTGGCCGTCAGTGAGATCGATCAGGGATCACTGGCCGCCGAGCACGCCGACGAGGTCGCCGTCGTCGGTCCCGCCCCGGCGCAGGCCTCATACCTCAACGTCCAGGCCCTCGTCGCCGCCGGAAAGGAGACTGGCTGCGATGCGGTGCATCCCGGGTACGGATTCCTGTCGGAGAATGCAGGCTTCGCGCGAGGCGTCCAGGACGCGGGAATGACCTGGGTGGGTCCTGCCCCGGACGTCATCGACCTGATGGGCCACAAGACCCGAGCCCTGGAGGCGGCCATCGACGCAGGGGTCCCGGTCCTGCCCGGATCCAACGGTCCTCTCACGGGATCCGACGAGGACATCCTCGACCTGGCCCGCTCGGTCGGTTATCCGCTGGTGATCAAGGCATCGGCCGGCGGTGGAGGTCGCGGCATCCGGCTGGTCAGCGCCGAGGACGACCTGTTGAAGACCATCGACATCGCCCGCGCGGAAGCCTCTGCAAGCTTCGGGGACTCCACGGTGTATCTGGAGCGGTTCGTCGAGCGCGCTCGCCACGTCGAGGTCCAGATCGTCGGGGACGGGGAGACCTTCTTGCACCTCGGAGACCGCGACTGTTCCATGCAACGCCGTTCCCAGAAGATCATCGAGGAGGCTCCCGCACCGGATCTTCCCGATGCGGTGCGCCAACAGATCCGTGAGTCGGCGGTCAACCTGGCGCGGTTGTGCCAGTACACGGGAGTGGGAACCGTCGAGTATCTCTACGACCCCGTGCGACACGAAGCGGCGTTCATCGAGATGAACACGCGCCTGCAGGTGGAGCACCCCGTGACGGAGTTCCTGACCGGTGTGGACCTGGTCGCCGAACAGCTGGAGATCGCCTCCACGGGACGGACCACGCTGCGCCAGGACTCCATAGGGTTCGACGGACACGCGATCGAGTGCCGGATCAATGCCGAGGACCCGGATCACAACTTCCAGCCCAGCCCCGGGACGATCACGCGGCTCGACTGGCCCCAGGGTGAGGACTACCGCATCGACACCGGCGTACGTACCGGTGACACGGTGGCCCCCTACTACGACTCACTGCTGGCCAAGCTCATCGTCCACGGCCATGACCGCCAGGAGGCCATGCGACGCATGAGCGACGGGCTGGCGGCCACCCACATCGAGGGCATCAAGACCACGGTGCCGTTGCTGAAGCGTCTGGTCACGGACTCTGCCTTCGCGGACGTCAGTCACCACACCACCTACATCGAGACCACGATGGACAGCACCGGGAGTACCTCATGACCGAGATCCAGGACGCCCCCACCGCCCGTTACACGTGGGGCGGGGATGAGTCACTCTTCGTCGAGTTCGACGAATCGATGAGCCTGCAGGCCAACTACCTGGCGACCACGGTGGCCCATGGCCTGACGGCACTGCACCTTGAGGGCATCCTGGACGTGTGCCCGGCCAATGCGTCGCTCCTGGTTCGCTTCGACCCGGATGTCCTCGACGCCGAGCACTTGAAGGCCCGCACCATAGAGCTGGAACAGCAGGCCCGGGAATCCACCCAGCACACTGTCGAGACCCGCATCATCGAGGTCCCCGTCTGGTACGAGGACCCCTTCACCGCCGAGGTCGCTCAGCGCTTCCGCGAGGGCTACCATCAGGACCCCTCCGGCACAGACCTCGACTACGCGGCCAAGGTCAACGGTCTGGACGACGCCCGGGAGTTCATCCGCCGCCATCACGAGTCCCCCTGGTTGGTTTCCATGGTGGGGTTCGTCGCCGGCCTGCCG
>JAPFFX010000279.1 GCA_026645375.1 Citricoccus sp. WCRC_4
ACGGAAACCTCGGAGTCAACACCGCGCGAAAGCATCCACCCAGCCTACGACGGCCGACCATGACCGTGGCGTAGCATGGTCCTCAGCGCCGCGGAAGAAGGGGGTCGTCCCGGGCAGGGTCCCCAGGTGTGCGCTCTCCACCGAAATGCCGACCCAGCCCGATCGCGGAGGACTTCCTTGTCTCACCCTGTGCGCCGTGACGCCGAGACCATGAGGCACCCTTCCGGCCTGGTCTCCACGGCCGGGCATGGCCACGCCCGGGTGACGGTGCGGCAACCCTCCCCGCAGGCGGCCGACCACGCGCTCCTGACGCCGGCGGTGCCGACGACTCCGGGTAGGATCACCGGTGTGGTCACGGAGCTATCCCCCTACCTGACCATGGACGATTCCCTCACCGGCGGCACGATGGCCGGCACGGGGATGACCATGACAGACCTCCGGTCCGGCGACATCGACATGTTCACGCTGCCGGCCCCTGGTGTCCGCCAGGTGCGGGGACCATCGGCCGTCTGGCCGGACGTACAGGCAATCGAGACCATCGGCTCAGCGTTGGGCCAGGGCGAGATGGCGTCGTATCGAACCGGTCAGTGACCGGGACCAACCAGAAAGGATCGCGACTTGGACCTGCGCGACTACATCCGGATCCTGCGGAACAATTGGCTGTCGATTCTGCTGATCACCCTCCTGGGCGTCGCCGTCGCGGCCGGGGCCACGGCGCTGACCAAGCCCACCTACACGGCGCGGACGCAGATCTTCGTCGCGGTGAACTCGGGGGAGACCGCCACCGACATCCTGCAGGGCTCCAGCTTCTCGGAGAAGCGCGTCACGTCCTACGTCACCCTGGCCAAGAGCCCGCGCGTGCTGCAGCCGGTCATCGACGAGCTGGGCCTGGACTTCAGCCCCGCCGCCCTGGCCGCGACCGTTGAGGCCACCGCCCCGCCGCAGACGGTGCTGATCAACCTCTCCGCGAGCCACGAGGATCCGGCCCGGTCGGCCGAGATCGCCAACGCGGTGGCGGAGTCCCTGATCGCCACCGTCTACGCGGTCGAGGACCCCGAGGGGGGCGGTGACCCACTGGTGGACCTGTCCGTCGTGGAGAGCGCGGACGTGCCGGTATCCCCGTCCAGCCCCCGTGTGGCGCTCAACCTGGTCCTGGGCCTCGTGGTGGGCGCCGCGCTCGGCGTCGCCTTCGCCCTGCTGCGCAGCCTGCTGGACTCCCGCATCCGCAGTCGCGAGGACGTCGAACGGGTCACGGACGCCCCGGTGCTCGGTGCCTTCGCCGACCACAAGGACGCCGAGGATGAGGCCATCATCTCCCTGGACGACCAGTTCGACCCGCGGGCCGAGAACTACCGTCAGCTGCGCACCCACCTGAAGTTCACCAACGTCGACGGCGGCACCCAGTCCGTGGTCGTGACCTCCCCGATCCCGGGCGAGGGCAAGACCACCACGGCCTGCAACCTCGGCATCATGCTCGCCGAGTCCGGCAGCCGCGTGCTGGTCATCGATGCCGACCTGCGCCGCCCGCGAGTGGCCAAGACGCTGGGCCTGGAGGGGGCCGTCGGACTGTCCACCGTCCTGTCCGGCCAGATCGGTCTCGAGGACGCCATCCAGACCTGGGGGCCGGACGGTGAGCTGGAGGTGCTCAGTTCCGGCGAGATCCCGCCGAACCCCTCGGAACTGCTCGGTTCGGACGCCATGCGGCGGCTGATGCACCAGCTCGAGGGCCGCTATGACGTGGTGCTGCTCGACGCTCCTCCGTTGCAGCCGGTCACCGATCCCACGGTCCTGGCCGCGATGGCCTCCGGTGTCCTGCTCGTCACGCGCGTGGACGGCTACGTGCACCGCGAACAGCTGCAGGGCGGCCTGGACAGCCTGGAGTCCGTGGACGCACGGCTGCTGGGCCTGGTCCTGACCCGCGTGCCGAACCAGCGCGGCACCTACTACGCCTACCAGTACGCCTACCAGTCCGACGCCGTGGAGCCGACCTCGAGCCGACGCGGCAAGGGCGGCGGCAGGGGATCTGCCCGGGCCGAGGACCCCAACGGCCACGAGGCGCTGACGGGCCTGCGGTCCCGGTGAGGTACCCGGCATGACGGAAGAGGCACAGTCCTCGCGGTCCCCCTCCCGGGTCCACCGGTGGCTCACCCTGTCAGAGACCGCCCTGGGCAACGCCTCGGACCGGATGGATGCCATCAACATCTTCCCGGTCCCGGACGGGGACACCGGCACCAACCTCTACGGGACGGTCCGTGCTGCGCGGGCAGCCCTCGAGGACCGGTCCACGGATGATGTCGGGGAGGCGCTGTCCATCGCCGGACGCGCCGCACTGGACCAGGCCCGTGGCAACTCGGGTACCCTGCTGGCCGTCATGCTCATCGGCATGTCCGAACCGCTGGCCGGTCATGAGCGGATGACCGCGCCCACCCTCGCCGTGGCGCTGGACCGGGCCCGGGCCAGCGCCTGGGCCGCGCTGTCCGACCCTCAGGAGGGCACCATGCTGACGGTGCTCGCCACCGCCTCCCGGGCGGCGTCCGAGTACGTCTCCCGGCACGCGGACCTGCCCGATGACCAGCTCCGGGGGCGCAAGGAACTCGGCAACGCCCTGGACGCGGTGGTGGACGCCGCCTGGCAGGCGGTGGTGAAGACGGAGGGCCAACTGCCCGCCCTGGCCGAGGCCCATGTGGTGGACGCCGGCGGCCTGGGGCTGTTGCTGGTGCTGGACTCGCTCCGGGCCACCGTCCTGGGCACCGGCATCGACGCCGGACTGCTGGACGGATTGCACGGTTTCTCCGCGGGTGACCCGCACATCCACCAGGGCATGGACTCCCCGGTCGGCTACGAACTGATGTGCAGCATCTCCCTGGACCCGCTCACCGCCGCGACGCTGCGCTTCGAGCTCAACGAGGTGGGTGACTCCGTGATCATGAGCCCGGTGGACGCCCCGGTGGACGGCGAGGGTCCCGTCCGCTGGAGACTGCACGTCCACGTGGACGACCACGCCTCCGCCGAGGCGCTGGTCCGCAAGGCCGGCACCCCGGAGAACCTGGTCGTCACCCCGCTGCAGGATCCGGGGCAGCCCGGGTGAGCACCGACCCGCTCGACCAGCCGCTGGAACGGCTCCTGGGCGGCAAGACCGGGCAGCGCCTGGAGCGTGAGCTGGGCCTGCGGACGGCCCGGGACCTCCTGGAGCACTTCCCCCGCCGCTGGATCGAGCGGGGGGAGATGACCGCCATCGCCTCCCTGCCCGTGGGCGAGCAGGTCACGGTGGTCGCCCGGGTGGTCTCCGCCAGCAGGCGTCCGATGCACTCCCGACGCGGCTTCATCGTGGATGTCACCGTGACCGACGACGACACCTCGCGTCCGGCCAGCCTCGACATGGCCTTCTTCAACGGCTACGACGCCCAGCGCCGGCTCAAGCCCGGGCTGCGCGCGATGTTCCACGGCAAGACGGCCCTCTACCGCGGCGCCCTGACCCTGAACAACCCGGACTTCTCCGTGCTGGATGACTCCGAGCAGCCGGGCCGCGAGGACCTCGCCCCGGTGCCCCTGTACCCGGCCACGGCAAAGGTGCCCAGCTGGGTGCTGCGCAGTTCCGTGTCCACCGTCCTGGACGCCGTGGACTGGTCCGGCGTGGCGGACCCCGTGCCGGCCGGACTGCTCGAGGACGCCGCGGACGACGGCGTCCCCCTGCCGACCCTGGCCCAGGCCTACCGGGACATCCACCGGCCGGTCGAGGTGCGGGACGCCCACCGGGCCCGACGCCGGTTCGCACTGCACGAGGCGCTCGTGCTCCAGGGCGCGTTGGCCGTGCGGCGGCACGCCAGCGCCGCGCACCGGGCCGTGGCCCGGTCCGCGGTCGAGGACGGCCTGCTGGCCGCGCTGGACCGCCGCCTCCCGTTCACCCTGACCGCCGGCCAGGTCTCCGCCGGCAAGGTGCTGTCCGCGGACCTGTCCCGCGACCACCCCATGAGCCGGCTGCTGCAGGGTGAGGTCGGTTCCGGCAAGACACTCGTGGCCCTGCGCGCCATGCTCCAGGTGGTCGACGCCGGCGGCCAGGCCGCGCTGGTCGCCCCGACCGAGGTGCTGGCCGTCCAGCACCACCGTTCGCTGGAGTCCATCCTCGGCCCCCTGGGCTGGGCCGGCCGGCTCGATGCACCGGACGGACCCGCCACCGAGGTGGTGCTGCTCACCGGCTCGATGCCCGCCGCCGCCCGCCGGGAGGCCCTGCTGAAGATCGCCTCCGGCCAGGCCGGGCTGGTGGTGGGCACCCACGCGCTGTTCTCCGGCACCGTCCAGTTCGCGGACCTGGGGCTGGCCGTGGTGGACGAGCAGCACCGCTTCGGTGTGGACCAGCGCGAGGCGCTGCGCCGGGCGAACCCCGGAACCCACCTGCTGGTCATGAGCGCCACCCCGATCCCGCGGTCCGTGGCCATGACGGTGTTCGGTGACCTCGACCTGACCGTGCTCCCGGGCCTGCCCTCGGGACGGCAGCCGGTGGCCACCCACGTGGCACGCATGGCCCACGGCCCGCGGATCATCGCCCGGGTGTGGGAGGTGATCGCCGAGCAGGTGGCCGCCGGCCACCAGGCCTTCGTCGTCTGCCCCAAGATCGATCCCACCGACGCCGGCGCGGCCGACGAGGGCGACGGGGACGGCGGTGCCGGCGACGGCGGCGCGGCCGCGGCCCGCGACCGGCGTCACGACGCCGCGGTGGAGGACATGGTCCCCCGATTGCAGGAACTGCCGGTGCTGCGGGGCGCACGGATCGCGGGCCTCCACGGACGGCAGGACCAGCCGGCGCAGGCAGAGGCCATGGGCCGGTTCGTGGCGGGCGAGGTCGACGTGCTCGTGGCCACCACGGTGATCGAGGTGGGCGTGGACGTGCCCAACGCCACCGTGATGGCCATCCTGGACGCCGACGCGTTCGGCCTGTCGACCCTCCACCAGTTGCGTGGCCGGGTGGGGCGGGGCACCGCCCCGTCCATCTGCCTGCTGGCCACCCGGCTGCCGGACGGGCACCCGGCGGTGGAACGCCTCGAGGTGGTCGCCGGCACCCAGGACGGCCTGGAGATCGCCCGGGCCGACGTGATGCAGCGCGGGGAGGGTGACATCCTCGGGGCGGCCCAGCACGGGGGGAGCCGGCTGAAGGTGCTCAAGGTGCTGCGCCACGCCGACCTGATCGACCTCGCCGCCGGCTGGATCGAGACCCACCGGGGCCCCGACGGGGTGGTGGCGGGCCACCCCGCGCTGGCCGAGGCCGTTGCCGCCTGGGAGGCCGGGCACGTCGGCAGCGGTGACTACCTGGAGAGGGGCTGAGGAACGCACATGCCCAGGATCATCGCCGGCCAGGCCGGTGGACTGCAGTTGTCATCGGTACCGGGGGACGTGACCCGGCCGACCACCGACCGCACGCGGGAGGCGCTGTTCTCCTGGCTCGCGGCCCGGGGCTGGCTGGATGAGACGGCCGTGGTGGACCTGTTCGCCGGTTCGGGGGCGCTCGGCGGCGAGGCCGCCTCCCGCGGGGCGGCACGGGTCCTGCTGGTGGAACGGGACCGCCGGGCCGCCGGCGTGTGCCGGAAGAACGCCACGGCCGTGAACCGCCGGCTGGGCCGCGACGTGGTCCAGGTGGCCGCCGGGTCCGTGGACCAGGTCCTGTCCGGTCCCGCCGGTGCCGGGCCCTGGGACCTGGTGCTGGCCGACCCGCCGTACCCACTGGACGGGCCGGCGCTCACCGCGACCCTGGAACGGATCGCGGCCGTGATGGCCCCCGGTGGCCTGCTGGTGCTCGAGCGGTCAGTCCGGTCCGTCGAGCCTGAGTGGCCCGCAGGGATCGAGCTGCTCGAGGCAAGGACCTACGGTGAGACGGTGCTGTACTACTGCCTCGGGCCGGACGACGGGCCGGACGACGGGGCATCCGGCGGCCTGGACGCGGGTGCGGGGCACGGGGCGGGGGACTCAGTCGGCTGAGACCGTCGGCAGCGCCGCGAGCCGGCGCACCGCGTCCTCGATGGTGTCCATCGGCTTGCAGAACGCCCAGCGCATCCAGGACCGCAACCGGTGCGCACCCGTCCCGGCGCCGGGCGTGCACAGCGCACTCACCGGGATGCCCACGACGCCGGCCCGGGCCGCGAGCGCTTCGGTGGCCGCGGCGGCGTCGTCCAGGCCCACGGCGGACAGGTCGGTCACCGTGAAGTAGCCCGCGGCGGGCACGACCGGGTCGAGGCCGGCCGCGCCCAGCCCGGACAGCAGCCGGTCGCGCGCGGCGCGCAGGCGGTCCCGCTGGCCGGCGAGGAAGACGTCGCCGTCGGACAGCGCCTCGGCGATGGCCGACTGGTAGGCGGGGCCCGTGGAATAGGTGAGGAACTGCTTGACCGCCCGCACGGCCGCCACGAGTTCGGCCGGCCCGGTCACCCAGCCCACCTTCCACCCGGTCAGGGAGAAGCTCTTGCCGGCCGAGGACACCGTCAGGGTCCGCTCCCACGCTCCGGGGACGGCCGAGACGGGGTGGTGCCGGCCGTCGTACACCAGGTGCTCGTAGACCTCATCGGACAGGATCAGCACCCCGTGCCGGACGCAGACCTCGACGAGCCGTCCGAGCAGGGCCGGGTCCGGCACCACACCGGTGGGATTGTGCGGGGTGTTGAGGACCACCATGCGGGTGTCCGGGCCCAGGGCGCGTTCCAGGGCCTCCGGGTCGGGCAGGAAGTGCGGGGGCCGCAGCGGGACGGCCGTGAACCGCGCACCGGCCAGGGCCGTCATGGCCGCGTAGGAGTCGTAGTAGGGCTCGAACGCCACCACCTCGTCGCCCGGTCCGACGAGGGCCAGCAGGGTGGCCGCGATGCCCTCGGTGGCTCCCGTGGTCACCAGGACCTGCCGGTCCGGGTCCAGCTCCAGGCCGTAGTGGCGCCGCTGGTGGGCGCTGACGGCCTGCCGCAGGACGGGCAGGCCCAGCCCCGGGGCGTACTGGTTGGACCGGTCCGCGCCGGTACGGATCGCCTCGGCGGCACGGTCGCGGATCCATGCCGGCCCGTCCTCGTCCGGAGAACCCTGGCCGAGGTTGACGGCCCCGTGCCGGGCGGCCAGGGCGGTCATGGCCTCGAAGACGGTGGGCGTCGGGACGCCACCGGCCAGCAGCCCGGCCGCGGCGGCGGTGCGCCGCCAGGGCTCCGGGCGTCCATCGCGGCGCGCGGTCGGGTGCCGAGTGGGCCCCGTGTCGTCAGGTTGCGGGCCTCGGGCGGCGGCTGTGGTTCCCATGGTGCTCCATAGTATGTTCGGTGCATGCGTCGCGCCGTCTGCCCAGGATCCTTCGACCCCCTGCACAACGGACACGTGGAGGTGATCGCGCGCGCCAGCAACCTCTTCGACGAGGTCATCGTGGCGGTGTCCACCAACTACGCCAAGAGCCACCGGTTCGACCCGGAGGCCCGCATCGAGATGATCCGGGAGACCGTCTCGTCCCTGCAGGGGATCTCGGTGGTGCCGATGGGGGAGGGGCTGCTGGCGGAGTTCTGCCGCAAGGCCGGGGCCAACGCCATCATCAAGGGCCTGCGCAACACCACTGACCTGAACTACGAGATGCCGATGGCCGCGATGAACCGCCACCTGACCGGTGTGGAGACCGTGTTCCTGCCCTCGGACGGGCGCTACGCCCACCTGTCCTCCTCCCTCATCAAGGAGGTCAGCCAGCTCGGCGGCGACATCTCCGAGTTCGTCCCCCGTGCCGTGATGCGCCGGCTGGCCGAGTCCTGAGGCCCCGGCGGCCCGGACGGGCCGGGTCATCCGGGGCCATCCGTCATCGTGCCGGTCACCTGGCCGGGTTATCCTGCCCCCATGACTTCCAGTTCCAAGACTCCCCGCACCCACAAGGCCGTCATCCCGGCCGCCGGCCTGGGCACCCGTTTCCTGCCGGCCACCAAGGCGATGCCCAAGGAGATGCTCCCGGTGGTGGACAAGCCCGCCATCCAGTACGTGATCTCCGAGGCGCGGGCGGCGGGCCTGGACGACGTGCTGATGGTCACGGGCCGGTCCAAGCGGGCGCTGGAGGACCACTTCGACCGGGTGCCCGCCCTGGAGCGCACCCTGGAGCTCAAGGGGGACTTCTCCAAGCTGGACAAGATCCAGGAGGCCACCAACCTGGGGGACATCCACTTCATCCGCCAGGTCGATCCCAAGGGCCTGGGCCACGCCGTGCTGTGTGCGCAGCAGCACGTGGGCGTCGAGCCGTTCGCGGTGCTGCTCGGCGATGACCTCATCGACGAGAACGAGAACCTGCTGCAGCGGATGATCGATGTCCAGCAGGCCAAGGGCGGCTCCGTCATCGCCCTCATGGAGGTCCCGCGCGAGAACATCTCGGCCTACGGCGTCGCGGAGGTCACCGCCGTGGACGGCGGACCCGAGGACGTGGTGAAGGTGACCGGGCTGGTGGAGAAGCCCTCCGCGGCCGACGCCCCGTCCAACCTGGCCGTCATCGGGCGCTATGTCCTGGATCCGGTGGTGTTCCAGATCCTGCAGCGCACCGGCCCCGGCCGGGGCAACGAGATCCAGCTGACCGACGCCCTCCAGGTGCTCGCCGAGGGCACCGGCGAGGGCTTCGGGGTCCACGCCGTGGTGTTCCGCGGCAAGCGCTACGACACCGGGGACAAGCTCAGCTACCTCAAGGCGGTCATCGAGCTGGCCAGCGCCCGCGAGGACCTGGGCCCCGAACTGCGTCCCTGGCTCAAGGACTTCGCCGCGTCGATCTGACCCGCTCCCGGGCACCTCGGCCGTCCCGCGGCCGTCCCCGCGCCGCGGGCGCCCGGCCCCGCCCCGCACCCCCGGGGCGGTGACCGGTGCGTCATTTGGACCGATGGGACCGAACCGCTAGACTGGTGAGTCGGTCCTGCGGGTTCTTCCCTGCCCGGATTCCCCGATGGTGGGATCCGAACCGTCGTCTACTGTCCATCCGGAAGGAATGCTGATGTCCGCGTCATCGTCCCCGGCTGCCAGCGGCGCGTGGGTGGTATCCGTCAAGGACCTGGTGCGCAGCCCGGGGTCCATGAGGACCCTGGAGGAGCAGTGGCCGGCCCCCGGGGCACTGTCCACTCCGCTCATCGGCATCCCGGAGCATGCTCCCGTGGACGTCGAGCTGCGTCTGGAATCGGTCCACGAAGGCATTCTGGTCACCGGCGAGGCGCATGCCGAGCTGGTGGGCGAGTGCAGTCGTTGCCTCGACCCGATCCGGGACGGGATCACCGTCGACCTGCAGGAGCTGTTCCTCACTGCCGCCCCCGAGGGTGACAGCGACGAAGAGCGCCTGGTGGTCCACGAGACCGTGGACCTGGAACCCGTCCTCCGGGACGCCGTGGTGACGGCCCTGCCGTTCCAGCCGGTGTGCCGGGACGAGTGCCAGGGCCTGTGCCCCGACTGCGGAATCCGACTGGATGACGCGCCCGCGGACCACGCCCACGAACAGCTGGATCCGCGCTGGGCGGCGCTGGCTGCACTGACCAACCCAGCCGAGGCCGGCACCGCCGGTCCGGACCAGAAGACCTCATCCGACGAGACAGAAGAGAGATAGCCGTGGCAGTTCCGAAGCGGAAGATGTCCCGTTCCAACACCCGTGCCCGTCGTTCACAGTGGAAGGCCACCGTGCCCCCGCTGGTGAAGTCCGTGGAGAACGGTCGCGTCACCTACCGCCTGCCGCACCAGGCCCAGGTCGTGACCGACTCCGCAGGTACGCCGTTGTTCCTGGAATACAAGGGCCGCAAGGTCGCCGACGCCTGAGTGCCCATGGCACCCAGTCCGTCCGGTCAGCACCGCCCGGCCGTGACCGGCCGGGCGACAACTGAAGACCTTCTCGAGCGTCTCGGGGTCGATATCGACCCCGGGACGCTCGCCCTTGCCCTGACGCACCGGTCCTACGCCTACGAGCACGGCGGGCTACCCACCAATGAGCGCCTCGAGTTCCTGGGCGACTCCGTGCTCGGCTTCGTCGTGACGGACCACCTGTACCGCACCCACCCCGACCTGGCGGAGGGCGACCTGGCCAAGATGCGGGCCGCCGTCGTGTCCACCCGGGCCCTGGCGTCCGTGGCCCGGTCCATCGGCGTCGGCGCGTCCATCCTGCTCGGCGAGGGGGAGAAGCGCACCCGCGGCCGGGACAAGGACTCCATCCTCGCGGACACCATGGAGGCATTGATCGGCGCCGCCTACGTGGACCTCGGCCTGGAGGCGGCCCACGGGCTGGTGCACCGGTTCGTGCTGCCGCTGCTCGACGACGCCTCCGCCATGGGCGCCGGGACCGACTGGAAGACGTTCATCCAGGAGGCCGCCGCCAGCGGGAACCTGGGGGGTATCGAGTACCGCATGGAATCCACCGGCCCTGACCACGACAAGGTCTTCACCGCCACCCTCGTGATCGGTGGCATCGCCTACGCCTCGGCCTCCGGCGGATCCAAGAAGGAGGCCGAACGACTGGCCGCCGCCAACTCCTGGGAGCGGGTGTCGGCCGCGGCGCAGGCCCGCAGCGCGCCACCGGCGGGTGCCGGTGCCTGAACTGCCCGAGGTCGAGGTCGTCCGCCGGGGGCTGGAACGCTGGGCCGCCGGCCGGCCGGTCTCGGCCGTGGAGGTCCTCGACGCACGGTCCACCCGCCGCCACGACGCCGGCCCGGCGGACTTCGCCGAGCGGCTCACCGGTGCGCGGCTGGCGGTGCCCGAGCGGCGCGGCAAGTACCTCTGGATCCCCCTGGCCGGTCGCGGAGCGGACGTGCAGGCGCTGGTCGCCCACCTCGGCATGAGCGGGCAGCTGCTGGTCAACGAGCCCGGTGATCCCGACCCGAGGCACCTGCGGATCAGGCTCCTGCTCGAGCCCGCCGACGATGCCGGTCACGGCGAGGACCGCTCCCGTGAGCTGCGCTTCGTGGACCAGCGGATCTTCGGCGGACTGTTCATGGACCCGCTCGTCGAAGCCACCGACCTCCGCGGACAGCTGCTGCCGGCCTCCGTGGCCCACATCGGCCGCGACCCGATGGACCCGGCCTTCGACCCGGAGGCGGTGCACCGCCGGCTCCGGTTGCGCAAGACCGGGCTCAAGCGCGCCATGCTGGACCAGACACTCGTCTCGGGCATCGGCAACATCTACGCGGACGAGGCGCTGTGGCGCGCCCGGCTGCACTACGCCCGTCCCACGGAGACCCTGAACCGCACCGAGTCGGCGCGGCTGTTCGAGGCCGTGCGCGAGGTCATGGAGGAGGCGCTGTCCCAGGGCGGGACCAGTTTCGACTCGCTCTACGTCAACGTCAACGGGGACTCCGGCTACTTCGACCGCTCGCTCAACGTCTACGGGCGGGCCGGGCAGCCCTGCCGTCGATGTGCCCGGCAGGGACGCGAGTCGACCATCGTCCGGGAACGCTTCATGAACCGGTCCTCCGCCTACTGTCCCCGCTGCCAGCCGGTGCCGCGACGGGCCCGCTGGTAGTCCCGCCGCCGTCCTGATCGGGCGCTAGCATGGGACGGATCCTCTTGTAGTCGTTAGGAAACCCCTGTGTCCTCACCTGACCCCGGTCAGTACGCGCCCCGACGCGCGGTGCGCAAGTCCACCCGGCGGCGCCACACCCTCCGCAACGCGCTCCTGGTGGCCGCCGCGCTCGTGGTGGT
Source organism: Citricoccus sp. WCRC_4 (assembly GCA_026645375.1). GTDB lineage: Bacteria > Actinomycetota > Actinomycetes > Actinomycetales > Micrococcaceae > Citricoccus. The sequence goes on from JAPFFX010000279.1 coordinate 11,638, forward strand.
CGTGCTCGTCGTCGTGGGCATCTACGTCGCCTCGATCGCCACGGCCTTCAACGACAAGCGCCAGACCGTGGACGCCGGCATCGCCACCCAGGCCGCGCTCGACGACGGCGCCCTCAACGTGCTGCTGCTCGGCTCCGACTCCCGCGGCGACGGCATGGACACGGCGGAGAACAAGGGGGAGGACGGGGAGCGATCGGACACCATGATGCTCGTCCACGTCCCGGAGGACCGCAAGGACGTCTATGTCATGTCGATCGTGCGCGACCTCTGGGTCGAGATCCCCGGCCAGGGCGAGCGCAAGGTCAACGCGGCGCTGGGCCTGGGCGGCTACCCGCTGGTGACCGCGACCGTGGAGAACCTCGTGGGCGTGAACGTCGACCACCTGGCCGTGATCGACTTCGAGGGCTTCAACGGGCTGACCGATGCCCTGGGCGGCGTCCAGGTCTGCAACCCCAACACCTTCTCCTCCGGGCAGATCAATCCCTCCTACTTCCCGCAGGGGGAGATCCTGCTGCAGGGGCCGGACGCGTTGCGCTACGTGCGCGAGCGCAAGGCGTTCCTGGGTGGCGACTTCGAACGCGTGGCCAACCAGCAGCGGTTCGTCTCGGCCATGGTGGACCAGGTCCTCACCGTGGACACGCTGGCGAATCCCCAGAAGCTCACGGGCGTGATCGACGCCATCGTGCCGTTCATCACCGTGGACGAGGGCCTCGACGCCGCCACGATCGCCGGTTATGGACTCCAGCTCAACGGGGTGCGCTCCGGGGACATCCACACGTTCACCGTCCCGCACGGGCCCCCGACGGAAGGACCGGGCGGAGCCTCGATCGTGGAGCAGGACGAGGAGGCGATGGGCGAGCTGCGCCGGGCCCTCCAGGGCGACCAGCTGGACGAGTACCTGTCCGGTGGCGCCGAGGAGGGCCAGGACGGCCCGGACGGTGACGCGACGCCGTCCGGCGAGTCCACCCCGTCCGGGACGCCCGGCCGCTCATCGTCCGCTCCCGCGACGGCCGGGGCGGACGGCTCCGAGGGCCCCGGGGCTGCCACCGGCGGACCGAGCACCTCGGACGCCGCGGTCCCCGGTGAGGGCAGTGGCGAGACCCCGGGCGGGGCCTCGTCCGCGCCGGTCGTCCCGGCCAACCCCTGCGTGGGGTCCTGACCCGTGCGCGTCCAGCTCATCACGCACTCCTACCTGCCCGAACGCACCCCGCCCGAGCGCCGCTGGACCGCCTTCGTCGAGGCCTTCCGCCAGGAGGGCTGGGACGTCGACGTCGTGGCCCCTCCGGCCGACCCCGCGCAGGTGCCGGGCGGGGTCGGCGCCGTCGACGCCCGCCTGCGCCGCGGACCGCACGGTGAGCGGATCCTGCGGACCCTGCGGCTTCGCGTGCTGGCCGGAAGCCGCGACGGCCGGTTCCTGGGCCACATCGTGCATGCCCTGGCCGCCGTTCCGGTGGCGCTGCGGGCGGACCGGCCGGACGTGCTGGTGATCACCGTGCCCGCCCTGCCGACCGTCGTCGCGGGCTGGACCCTCTCGCGGCTGCGCCGGGTGCCGCTGATCGTGGAGATGCGGGACGCGTGGCCGGACCTGGCCCGGGAGTCCGGGGTCTCCGCGGGGGCCCTGAGCCGGATCATGGAGTCCCTCGTCACCGGCACGCAGCGGGCGGCCGACCTCGTGGTCACCGTGACCGAGGGCTTCGCCGAGCGCCTGGCGGAGCGGGGCATCTCCCCGGTCGAGGTGGTCGGCAACGGCGTGCCCCTGGGGCGGCTCCGGTCCGTGCCGGCGCGCGCCCGCACGGCCGGGGAGCTGAACGTGCTCTACCTGGGCAACCACGGCGAGAGCCAGGGACTGGAGACCGTCCTCCGTGCAGCGGCGCTGGTCCGGGACGGCGCGGAACGGATCACCGTGCGCCTGGTCGGGTCCGGGACGCGGCGGGAGGCGCTGGCGGCCCTCAACGACTCGCTGGGTGGGCCCGCCCAGATGCTGGACCCGGTGCACGGGCCCCGGCTGCGCGAACAGTACGAGTGGGCCGACACGTGCCTGGTCGCGCTGCGCCCGGACTGGCCCAGCTTCGAGTGGACCATCCCCTCCAAGACCTATGAACTGCTCGCCGTCGGGCGGCACGTCACCGGGATGGTCACCGGGGAGGCCGCACGGGTGCTCGAGTCCTCCGGTGCCGCCAGCCTCGTGCCCGCGGACCCGGAGGCCCTGGCCGCCTGCTGGCGCCGGCTCGCCGCCGACCCGCTGAGCACCGTCGTCGACGGCCGCGGCCGGGACTGGGTGCGCCGGAACGCAAACCTGCCCGAGCTGGGCCGGCGGTTCGTGGGGCTGGCCCGGCAGGCCGCGATGCGCGGGACCGCCGGGACCAGACCCTATAATCGCCTCTGACCGGATTCGCCTGCGGTCGTCGGCCCCGAAGATCGGCGGACACCGTGCCCCACGGTGATCCCCACGGGGCGACGTGCCGCCAGGCTCCACCGACTGAAGGACTTCTCACATGACTGACATCTCCAGCGTTGCCGTGATCGGCCTGGGTTACATCGGGCTGCCGACGGCGGCCATCCTCGCGGGCAACGGGATTCGCGTGCACGGCGTGGACGTGTCCCAGCGCACGGTCGATGCGGTCAACGCCGGCAGTGTGCCGTTCGTGGAGCCGGACCTGGACGGTTACGTGCGCAAGGCGGTGTCCGAGGGCCTGCTCACGGCCAGCACGCAGACCCCGGTGGCCGATGCCTACATCGTGGCCGTGCCGACCCCGTTCCACGCCGACAAGAGCGCGGACCTGTCCTACATCGAGGCCGCCGGCCGGGCCCTGGCCCCGCAGCTGCGCGGCGGGGAACTGGTCATCCTGGAGTCCACCTCCCCGCCCGGGGCCACCGAGCACCTGGCGGAGGTGGTCTACGCCGAGCGCCCGGACCTGGCCGGGCAGCGCACGCTGCAGTTCGCCCACTGCCCGGAGCGGGTGCTGCCGGGCAAGGTGATGGTCGAGCTGGTGACCAACGACCGGATCGTGGGCGGGTCCACCCCGGAGGCGGCCGAGCGCACCAAGGCGCTGTACGAGACGTTCTGCCAGGGCGAGATCCTGCTGACGGACACCCGCACCGCCGAGCTGGCCAAGCTCGTGGAGAACTCGTTCCGGGACGTGAACATCGCCTTCGCCAACGAGCTGTCGATGATCTGCACCGAGCTGGACATCGACGTCTGGGAGCTCATCGAGCTGGCCAACCGCCACCCGCGGGTCAACATCCTGCAGCCGGGCCCGGGCGTGGGTGGGCACTGCATCGCCGTGGACCCGTGGTTCATCGTCGACGCCGCCCCGGACCAGGCCCGGCTGATCCGCAGCGCCCGGGAGATCAACGACGCCAAGCCCGACTGGGTGGTGCGCCAGGTCAAGGCCGAGGCCTTCGACGTGCAGAACGCCACCGGCCGGGCCCCCGTGATCGCCGCGCTGGGGCTGGCGTTCAAGCCCAACATCGATGACCTGCGCGAGTCCCCGGCACTGGACATCACCGCCAGGATGGCCCAGGAGTTCACCGGGTCCACGATCCTGGCCGTGGAACCACACGTGGACGAGCTGCCGGCCGCCCTGGCCGGGTACCAGAACCTGCGCCTGGCCGAGACGGAAGAGGCCCTGGAGGCCGCCGACATCATCGTGCTGCTCGTGGACCACACGGCCTTCGCCGGGCTCGGCGACCGCGTGGCCGACAAGCGCGTCGTGGACACCCGGGGGCAGTGGCGCAAGCGGTGACGCGCGGAGCCGGTACCCCCTGGCTGGCCAACGCCCGTGCCACCCTGCGCACCGTCCGCGGTGAAGTGGCCCAGGACCCGGTCCAGTTCGCGCTGCAGCTCTCCCGCCGGCTACCGGACGCCGTCACCCGGCCGGTGGCCGGCCTGCTGACGAGGGCCGGCGCGCTCGCCGGCGGGGCCGTGGCCGCCGTCGGGCACCAGGTGCTCGGCCACGAGGACGCCGCCCGGCACGCCCTGGACGGCGCC
>JAPFFX010000387.1 GCA_026645375.1 Citricoccus sp. WCRC_4
CCGCCAGGTGTCCGCCTACCGCGCCCGCCCGGCTCCGACCCGGAGGACATCCGGTCCTTCATCGCCGGGAACCTGACCGCCGGGCACTTCGCGGCCCCTATCCGGGCGGTGGACCGGACCGTGCTGTGGGCCCGGGACGGGGACGGGACACCCGTGGCGTACTGCCTGCTCGTCCACGACTCACAGCCGACGTCCTCCGAGCCGGCCTCCCTGCGGCACGGGCCGACGGTGGAGCTGGACACGTTCTCCGTGCATGCGGACCGGGTCGCCTGAGCGGTGCCGCCGGGATCCGGCTCGGCGTGAACCGGGAGAACACGCGGGCCCAGCGGTTCTATGCCAAGGGCGGGTACGCCCCGTCCGGCGTCCGCACCTTCCGGATGGGACGCCGGACCGACCATGACGTCATCCTGGAGCGGGCCCTCTGAGGGTCCTGGACCGCCGTCGCCACTGCTGTCGGTGGCCGCCACCCGTCCCTGCACCGAGCCGGCGGCGAGCGTGCGTCAGGCCGGGGCGCCCGGAACGGGCATGAGCGGCTGGCCCACGAAGGGATCCACCGCCAGGGCCACGAAGACCAGCGTGAGGTACGTGATGGACAGGTGGAAGACCTTCATGGCCTTCTTGTCGTCGTAGTCCGGCTTCTGGGACTGCCCGTAGAGCACGTGGCACTCGTAGATGAACCAGCCACCGGTCACCAGCGCGACCGCGGTGTAGACGATGCCGGCCCAGCCCAACGGGACCAGGAGCAGCGAGCAGGCGACCGTGGCCCAGGCGTAGAGCACGACCTGGCTGGACACCACGCGGGCCGACGCCACGGCACCCAGCATGGGGACCTCCGCGTCCTGGTAGTCCTTCTTGTACTTCAGGGACAGCGGCCAGTAGTGCGGCGGGGTCCACAGGAAGATGATCAGGAACAGCACGATGGCGGGCCACTCGATGGTCCCCCGCACCGCGGCCCAGGCGATGACCACCGGGAAGCACCCGGCGATCCCGCCCCAGACGATGTTCTGCTCGGTGCGCCGCTTGAGGATGAGGCTGTAGACGACCACGTAGAAGAAGATCGCGGCGACCCCGAGGGCGGCGGCCAGCAGGTTCGTCCCCAGGGCCAGGATGAGGATCGACACCACGCCGATCACCCAGGAGAAGACGAGCGCCTCACGCGGGGTGAGCTCGCCCGTGACGAGGGGGCGGTTCTCGGTCCGCTTCATGATCTTGTCGATGTCGCGGTCGATATAGCAGTTGAACGCCGCGGAGGAACCGGCGGCCAGCGCCCCGCCGACCATCGTGGCGACCATGGTCAGGACATCCGGGAAGCCGCGCTGGGCGAAGATCATGGTCGGCAGCGTGGTGACCAGCAGCAGTTCCATGACGCGCGGCTTGGTCAGCGCCACGTAGGCGGCGGCCTTTCGGCCGAACCCCAGCTTCCGGGTCTCGGAACGGACGCCGGACGACGTCTTCGTCCCGGCGGACTGGGCATCAAGGGTGCTGGGCATCTACTTCTCACGGTGCAGGAGGACGGGGGCGGTGTTCACGCGAAAGGTCCATTGCCCGCCCTGACATCGGACGGCCGACCCGGGGAACACCCCCTCCAGTGTACCCGTCGCACCGCTCCGGTCAGACCCGGGTGACGATCCCGCGGGTCGCGGTGACCCCGCTGACACGGGCGGGGCGGATCTCGGTGGCGCGGCCCCGTCGCGGCCGGTTTCGCGAGGGCTCATTCGGGATAAGCTGGCCCGAGGTCGGTACCGGCCCCAGAATCATCCCGTCAGGAGCAGCTTTCGTGACTTCAGTCCCGGCACAGCCCACCGGAACCGCGACCCGGGGGACGTCCCCCCTGCAGCGTCAGGCGCCCGCCCGTGAGTACACCTACTCGGACCTGGACCGGAAGGCCGTGGACACGCTCCGCGTCCTGGCGGCCGACGCCGTGGAGAAGGTCGGCAACGGACACCCCGGCACCGCCATCTCCCTCGCCCCCGTGGCCTGGCAGCTGTTCCAGAACGTCATGCACCACGACCCCGCGGATGCCACCTGGGCCGGCCGCGACCGGTTCATCCTCTCGGCCGGGCACACCTCGCTCACCCTGTACCTGCAGCTGTTCGCGGCCGGCGCCGGGCTCGAGCTGGAGGACCTGGAGTCCCTGCGCACCTGGGGTTCCAAGACGCCGGGGCACCCTGAGTACGGCCACACCGACGGCGTGGAGATCACCACCGGCCCGCTGGGCCAGGGCCTGGCCTCCTCCGTGGGATTCGCCTACGCCCAGCGCCGGCTGCGCGGGCTGCTCGATCCGGACGCCCCGGACGGCACCAGCCCCTTCGACCACCACGTCTTCGTCATCGCCTCGGACGGTGACATGCAGGAGGGCGTCACCTCGGAGGCCTCCTCACTGGCGGGCCACCAGCAGCTCGGCAACCTCGTGGTGATCTACGACGACAACAAGATCTCCATCGAGGACGACACCGACGTCGCGTTCAGCGAGGACGTCTCCGCGCGGTACGAGGCCTACGGCTGGCACGTCCAGACCGTGGACTGGCTGGCCACGGGCGACTACGTGGAGGACACCCGGGCCCTGTACGAGGCGATCGCGGAGGCCAAGGCCCAGACCGGCCGCCCGTCGCTGATCAACCTGCGCACCGTCATCGGCTGGCCCTCCCCCGGCAAGCAGGACACCGGCGCCATCCACGGCTCCAAGCTCGGTGGCGAGGAGCTGAAGGCGCTCAAGGAGGTGCTCGGCTTCGATCCGGAGCAGTCCTTCGCGGTCGAGGAGGACGTCCTGGCCCACGCGCGCAGCGTCCAGGAGCGCTCCACCGCCTTCCGGAACGACTGGGAGGCGTCCTACCGCACCTGGCGCGAGGCGCACCCGGAACGCGCCGCACTCTACGACCGGCTCTCCGCCGGCGAGCTTCCCGACGGCTTCGCCGAGGCCTTCCCCGCCTTCGAGGCGGACTTCGACCCGACCTTCTCCGGGCAGGCCAAGGGCCTGGCCACCCGTGCCGCCTCCGGCACGGTGCTCTCCGCCCTGGGCCCGGTCATGCCTGAGCTGTGGGGCGGATCCGCGGACCTGGCCGGTTCCAACAACACCACGATGGACGGGGCCGAGTCGTTCATCCCCGCGTCCCGCCAGACCAGCACCTGGTCGGGCGGGCCCTACGGACGGACCCTGCACTTCGGCGTGCGCGAGCACGCCGCCGGGGCGATCGTCAACGGCATCTCGCTGGGCTCGCTGCTGCGCGCCTACTCCGGGACGTTCCTGATCTTCTCCGACTACCAGCGGCCCGCCATCCGCATCGGGGCCCTGATGGGCACTCCCGCGATCTACGTGTGGACCCACGACTCGATCGGGCTCGGCGAGGACGGTCCCACGCACCAGCCCGTGGAGCAGCTCGCCAGCCTGCGGGCCATCCCGGGCCTGTCCGTCGTCCGTCCCGGAGATGCCAACGAGGTGTCCTGGGCCTGGCGGACCATCCTGGAACGCACCGACGGTCCGGCCGGGATCGTGCTGTCCCGCCAGAACCTGCCCGTGTTCCCCCGCGGCGAGCAGGGCTTCGCCGACGCCGAGGGCACCGCCCGTGGCGCCTACGTCCTGCTGGAGGCCACCGACGCCTCGGGCCGGGACGTGGAGCCGCAGGCCATCCTCATCGGCACCGGTTCCGAGGTGCAGCTGGCCGTGGAGGCCCGCCAGGCGCTGCAGTCCGAGGGCATCCCGACGCGCGTGGTCTCCGCACCCTGCCTGGAGTGGTTCGACGCCCAGGACGAGGCCTACCGCGCCCAGGTCCTGCCGGACAACGGCGCCGTCCGCGTCTCCGTGGAGGCCGGCATCGCCCAGGGCTGGGCGAAGTACACCGGTGCCCGCGGCGCCCAGGTCTCCCTGGAGCACTTCGGCGCCTCGGCCGACTACCAGACGCTGTACCGCGAGTTCGGGATCACGGCCGAGGCCGTGGCCGCCGCGGCACGGACCCTGCTGGCCGACTGACCACCGAACACACCGACCCGAGCACACCGACCCGAAGGACACGGGAGCCCACGCGATGACCGAACAGAACCCGAACACGCGCGCACTGGCCGAGGCCGGCGTCTCCATCTGGCTCGACGACCTCTCCCGGGAGCGCATCGTCACCGGCAACCTGCAGGAGCTGATCGACACCCGGAACGTCACCGGGGTGACCACCAATCCCTCGATCTTCGCCAGCGCGCTGAAGAACGGCGGACCATACGCCGAGCAGCTGGCCCACCTGGCGGCCGAGGGCGCCGACGTGGACCGCGCGGTCTTCGAACTGACCACGCGGGACGTCCAGCAGGCCTGTGACGTTCTCGCCCCGGTCCACGCGGCCACCGACGGGGTGGACGGGCGGGTCTCCATCGAGGTGGACCCACGCTCCGCCCGGGACGCGGAGAGCACGGTCGCGGAGGCCAAGCAGCTCGCCGCGGCCGTGGGCCGGCCCAACGTCCTGGTGAAGATCCCCGCCACCGAGGAGGGGCTGCCCGCGATCACCGCCACCCTCGCCGAGGGCATCAGTGTCAACGTGACCCTGATCTTCTCGCTCACCCGCTACCGGGAGGTCCTCAACGCCTGGCTGCTCGGGCTGGAGCAGGCCCATGCGGCGGGCAGGGACCTGTCCACCCTGCACTCGGTGGCCAGCTTCTTCGTCTCCCGCGTGGACACCGAGGTCGACCGGCGGCTGCGTGAGTCCGGCACGGAGGGCGTGGAGGAGCTCACCGGCAGGGCCGGACTGGCCAACGCGCGGCTGGCGCACCGGATCTTCACGGAGACGCTGGACACCGAGCGCTGGCGCGTCCTGGAGGCGGCGGGCGCCCGGCCGCAGCGGCCCCTGTGGGCCTCCACCGGCGCCAAGGACCCGGCGCTGCCGGACACTCTGTACGTCACCGGGCTGGTGGCGCCCGGAACCGTGAACACCATGCCGGAGAAGACCCTCGCGGCCCTCGCCGACCACGGTGAGGTCACCGGGGACACGGTGACCGGTTCCGGCGAGGACTCGGACCGCGTGCTGGACGCCATCGGCCATGCCGGCGTGGACTACAGCGACGTGGTGTCCGTGCTGGAGGAGGAGGGCCTGGAGAAGTTCGTCACCAGCTGGAACGAACTGCTCGAGACGGTGGGCACGGCGCTCCGGGACGCCTCCGCCCAGGACGCCACCGCGCGCTAGCCGAGCGCCGACCCTCCCCCAGGCAACGACACCAAGGAGAATCCCCCATGAGCTCGCTCGGACTGCAGGCCACCGGTGCCGCACTCGAGGCCATCGACCGCCACGTGCCCGCCCTGGTGCAGGACCGCTTCGCCAGCCGCCTGTCCGAGGGCGACCCCACCCTGTGGGGCCCTGCCGCCGAGGACGAGGCCTCGAGGCGACTGGGCTGGATGACGCTGTTCGAGGACTCCCGCGCCCTGGTGTCCCAGGTCGAGCGACTCCGTGAGGAGCTCGCCGCCGAGGGCATCACCCGCGTGGTCCTGGCCGGCATGGGCGGGTCCTCCCTGGCCCCGGAGGTCATCGCCGCCACCGTGGGTGCGTCGCTGACGACCCTGGACTCCACCGACCCGGAGATGGTGGGCAACGTGCTGGCCGCCGGCGTGAGGGACACGGTCCTGGTGGTCTCCTCCAAGTCCGGTTCCACGGTGGAGACCGACTCCCAGCGCCGCGTCTTCGAGCAGGCCTTCGCCGACGCCGGCGTCGATCCGAGGGCCCACGTGGTCGTCGTCACGGACCCGGGGTCCCCGCTGGAGCAGTCGTCCCGCGAGGCCGGGTACCGCCGGGTCTTCACGGCGGACCCGACCGTCGGCGGACGCTACTCCGCCCTGACGGCCTTCGGGCTGGTCCCGACGGGCCTGGCCGGGGTGGACATCGCCCGGCTGCTGGACGAGGCCGAGGAGGCCCTCGAGGTGCTCGTCACGGACGAGGCGGACAACCCGGGGCTGCAGCTCGGCGCCGCGATGGCCGGCACGGATCCCCTGCGGGACAAGCTGGTGTTCTCGGACGAGGGATCCGGACTGGTCGGCTTCGCGGACTGGGCCGAGCAGCTCATCGCCGAGTCCACCGGCAAGGACGGCACCGGCCTGCTCCCGGTCGTCGTGGACGCCGGAGATCCCGAGACCACCGGGGATGCCGGCGACCTGCTGCAGGTGCGCCTCGTCGCCGACCCGGACGATCGCGAGGAACGGGTCGGCACCAACCCGGCCACCCGCTCCGAGCACGCCGTGGAGGTCTTCGGCTCCCTGGGCTCCCAACTGATCCTGTGGATGGTCGCGACGGCGGCCGCCGGCCGGATCCTGGGCATCAATCCCTTCGACCAGCCCGACGTCGAGGCCGCCAAGACGGCCGCCCGCGGCCTGCTGGACGCCACGCCCGAGCCGGGCACGCCCGACGCCGTGATCGGTGCCGTCGAGCTCACCGGCCCGGCCGACGTCGTGGGCGGCCCCGACGTGAAGGCGGTGCTCGACGCCGTCGCCCGCCTGGTGCCCGAGCGGGGCTACCTGGCCGTCCAGGCGTACCTGGACCGCCTGGGCTATCCCGAGCTGGAGACCCTGCGGACCGTCCTGGCCCGGGAGTCCGGCCGGCCGGTCACCTTCGGATGGGGCCCGCGCTTCCTGCACTCCACCGGCCAGTACCACAAGGGCGGTCCGGCCGAGGGCGTGTTCCTGCAGATCACGGCGGACTCCGACGTCGACCTGGCCATCCCCGGCCGGCCCTTCACCTTCGGCCAGCTGATCGCCGCGCAGGCGGCCGGCGACGCCACCGTGCTGCGCGAGCACGGCCTGACGGTGGTCCGGGTGCACCTGACCGACCGCGGTCAGGGCATCGCCCAGCTGCTCAACGGTTTCCGCGGTGCCTGAGACGGCCCAGGACCGCGGGGCGAGGAACCCGCTCCGGGACCCCCGTGACCGGCGACTGACCCGGATCGCCGGACCGTCCGCGCTGGTGCTCTTCGGCGTCACCGGCGACCTGGCCCGCAAGAAGCTCCTGCCCGCCATCTACGACCTGGCCAACCGCGGCCTGCTGCCGCCGGGATTCTCCCTGGTCGGATATGGCCGCCGCGACTGGGACGACGCGGCCTTCACCGACTACGTGCGTGCCTCCGTGCAGTCCTCGGCCCGGACCGAGTGGAACGACGCCGTCTGGGACCAGCTGCGCGGCGGCTTCCGGTTCATCTCGGGCGCCTTCGACGACTCCGAGGCCTACGAGCGGCTCAGCGACACCCTGGCCGTCCTGGAGTCCTCCCGCGGGACCTGTGGGAACACCGTGTTCTACCTGTCCATCCCGCCGGACTGGTTCGAGGAGGTCTGCCAACAGCTCGCCGACCACGGCCTGGCCGGACGGCACCACGACTCCGGCACCCGGCCCTCCCCGGCGCGCACCGGGTCCTCGGGACGGCCGTGGCGCCGCGTGGTGATCGAGAAGCCCTTCGGCCACGACCTGGCCAGCGCGCGGGAGCTCAACGACGTCATCGAGCAGGTCTTCGTGCCGGACGCGGTGTTCCGGATCGACCACTACCTGGGCAAGGAGACCGTCCAGAACATCCTGGCGCTGCGCTTCGCGAACCGGCTGTTCGAGCCGCTGTGGAACGCCAATCACGTGGACCACGTCCAGATCACGATGGCCGAGGACATCGGCATCGGCGGCCGCGCCGGGTACTACGACGGCGTGGGTGCGGCCCGGGACGTCATCCAGAACCACCTGCTGCAGTTGCTCGCCCTGACCGCGATGGAGGAACCGATCTCCTTCGACGCGGACCACCTGCGCACGGAGAAGGAGAAGGTGCTGGCCGCCGTCGAGGTCCCCGCGGACCTCGGGGCCGCCTCGGCCCGGGGCCAGTACACCGGCGGCCGGCAGGGCGGGGAGAAGGTCACCGGCTTCCTGGACGAGGAGGGTTTCAACCCGGAGTCCACCACGGAGACCTATGCGGCGCTGCGGCTGGGCATCCGGACCCGGCGCTGGGACGGGGTGCCGTTCTACCTGCGCGCCGGCAAGCGCCTGGGCCGGCGCGTCACGGAGATCGCGGTCGTGTTCAAGCGGGCCCCCAACCTGCTCTTCCCGGGACACCGGGAGGACGAGTTCGGCCAGAACACCATCGTGGTGCGGGTCCAGCCGGACGAGGGGGTGACCATCCGGTTCGCCTCGAAGGTGCCCGGGACCCAGCAGGAGGTCCGGGACGTGACCATGGACTTCGGCTACGGCCACGCCTTCACCGAGGACAGTCCGGAGGCCTACGAGCGGCTCATCCTGGACGTGCTGCTCGGCGAGCCGCCGCTGTTCCCGCGCCAGGCCGAGGTGGAGCTGTCCTGGGCCATCCTGGACCCGTTCGAGCAGCACTGGGCCTCGCTGCCCGGCCAGCCCGAGCCCTACGCACCGGGCAGTTGGGGTCCTGTCACCGCCGACGAGCTGATGGCCCGCGACGGCCGTGCCTGGAGGAGGCCCTGATGATCATCGACGTCAAGGACACCACCACCTCGCAGGTGGCCAAGGAGATGAACCGGTTGCGCCAGGCCGGTGGCGTGGTCACCCTGGGACGCGTCCTCACCCTCATCATCGCCACCTCCGATGATCACGTGGAGTCCTCGATCCGGGCGGCCAACCTGGCCAGCCGGGAGCACCCCTGCCGGATCATCGTGATCGCCGTCGGCGACCCCGCGGCCGAGACGGCCCTGGACGCCCAGATCCGGGTCGGCGGGGACGCGGGCGCCTCGGACGTCGTGGTGCTGCGCGGTTCCGGGTCCAATGCGGTGGAGTCCGAGTCGCTCATCGGCGCGCTGCTGCTGCCGGACGCCCCGATCGTCGTCTGGTGGCCGCACCAGCCACCGGAGGTCCCGGCCGACTCCCCGCTGGGCCGGATCGCGCACCGCAGGATCACGGACACGGCCACGGCGGTCTCCGCCAAGGCGGCGTTGATGCACCTGCGGACGACCTATCGGGCCGGGGACACCGACCTGGCCTGGACCCGGCTGACCGGCTGGCGCATCCAGCTGGCGGCCATCCTCGACGGGCTGGACCCGGCGGAGATCCGTTCCGTCACCGTGGACGGCGCCGAGGACTCCCCCTCCACCATGCTGCTGGCGGCCTGGCTGACACGTCGCCTGAACGTTCCCGTGACGATGGCCCACTCCAAGGCCGGCCACGGCATGCGCTCCGTCCGGCTCCGGAGGGACGACGGTGACATCGTGCTCTCCCGCCCCGTGGGCGACGTCGCGTCCCTCTACCAGCAGGGCCGGCCGGTCCAGCGGATCTCCCTGCCCAAGCGCAGCGACCAGGAGTGCCTCGCCGAGGAGTTGCGGCGGCTGGACCCCGATGAGGTGTTCGGCGACGTGGTGGTCCACGGCCTGCCCCTGACCGACCTGAAGGCGGTACTTCCCAGTGAACGATGACCACGTGAGCATCACCACCGATCCCAGCGGGGACTTCGTCCGCGTCTACGGGGACCGTGAGGCCCTCTGCCGGGCCGCCGCCCGGGAACTGCTCCGCGTCCTCGCCGAGGCGGTCAGCGGCCGGGGCAGGGCCTCGGCGGTCCTGACGGGAGGCGGCACCGGTACCGGCATCCTCGCCGCCCTGGCGCGACTGCTCGAGGAGGAGCCGGCGCTGGACTGGTCGCGCGTGCACCTGTGGTGGGGCGACGAACGCCACCTGGCCGCCGGCGACCCGGACCGCAATGAGGTCCAGGCCGCGGCGGCACTGGTCGACGCGCTCGTGGACGCCCACGGGATGCCGGCCGGCAACGTGCACCCGATGCCGGCGGCCGATGGTTCCGGACCGGACGCCGCCGCCGGACACTACGCCGCCGAGCTGGCCCGCCACGCCCAGGCCGACCCCGGGCCGGACCCGCGGCTTCCCGTGTTCGACGTGGTGATGCTGGGCGTCGGCCCCGACGCCCACGTGGCCAGCCTGTTTCCCGGCCTGCCGGGCCCGCCGGCCGGGGGCTCGACGGTGATCGGGGTGGAGGACTCCCCCAAGCCGCCGCCGCAGCGCGTCTCGCTGACCGTGGAGGCCCTGAACACCGCCCGGCGGTTGTGGCTCGTGGTCGCGGGCCTGGACAAGCAGGAGGCCGTCACGGCCGTGCGCGGGGCCCGGAACGCCAAGACCACCGACGCGGCCCGCTGGCCGGCATCGGTGGTCTCCGGTGGAATGGCCACGACCTGGTGGCTGGATGGTGCGGCCGCCCGCTGAGGCCCGGCCGGCGGGCGCCGGCGGCTCTCGTGGCCGTCACGGGTCCGGCCGTCCCGGACGGGAGGCTCAGAAGTCCTGGGAGAACCGCATGATCAGGCCCAGGGCCACCACGATCGCCCCCCAGGTGATGCCGAGCGTCACCGTGAGGCGGTTCAGGTTCTTCTCCGCGACTCCGGAGGCACCCAGGGACGAGGTCACGCCCCCACCGAACATGTCCGACATACCACCGCCACGGCCCTTGTGCAGCAGGATCAGCAGGACCAGCAGGACGCTGATCAGCGCCAGGGCGATCTGCAGGATGAGGGTCAGGACGTCCACGTCACTCTTTCCATTGGGGGTGCGCCGGTCAGTCGGTCAGCAGGTGGTGCTCGAACCTGACAATGCTAGCAAACTCGGACTCGTCCAGGCTGGCGCCGCCCACCAGGACGCCGTCCACGTCGCGTTCCCGGAGGATGGCCGCCACGTTCCCGGACTTCACCGAGCCGCCGTACAGCAGGCGGGTGCCCCGGGCGGTGGCGTCGTCGTAGAGGCCGGCCAGCTCGGCGCGCAGCGCGGCGCACATCTCCTGGGCGTCCGCCGGCCCGGCCACCTCGCCGGTGCCGATGGCCCACACCGGCTCGTAGGCGACCACGAGCCCTGAGACGGCCTCGGCGGACAGGCCGGCCAGGCCGTTCCGCAGCTGGGCCAGGGTGTGCTCGACGTGCCCGCCGGCCTGACGGACCTCCAGGCCCTCGCCGACGCAGAACACCGGGGTCAGCCCGTGGCGCAGCGCCGCCTGCAGCTTCCGGTTCAGCAACGCGTCGTCCTCGCCGTGCAGGGTGCGCCGCTCGGAGTGGCCCACGAGCACGTAGCGGCAGCCGAGACGGTCCAGGAACTGTCCCGAGATCTCCCCGGTGTAGGCACCGGAGTCCTCGGCGGAGAGGTCCTGGGCACCGTAGGCCAGCGGCAGCCGGTCCCCGGCGACCAGGGTCTGCACGCTGCGCAGGTCGGTGAACGGCGGGAACACCGCCACCTCGACCCGCTCGAAGTCGTGGTCGGCGTCGGCCAGTGTCCAGGACAGCTTCTGGACGAGGGTGACGGCCTGGAGGTGGTCCAGGTTCATCTTCCAGTTCCCCGCGATCAGCGGGGTGCGGTCGTAGACGCCGTTGGTCTGGGAGGTCATGCGCCGGCACCTGCCCGGCCGGCCGCCGGGGAGGTCTCCAGGGCTGCCACGCCCGGCAGGGTCTTGCCCTCGAGGTACTCGAGGGAGGCGCCGCCCCCGGTGGAGATGTGACCGAACTGGGCGTCGTCGAAGCCCAGCGTCCGCACCGCGGCCGCGGAGTCCCCGCCACCGACGACCGTGAGTCCCTGGGACTCCGTGAGGGCCTGGGCCACCGTGCGGGTGCCGTGGGCGAAGGCCTCGAACTCGAACACACCCATGGGCCCGTTCCAGAACACGGTGTGTGCCCCGCGGATCTCCGCACCGAATGCGGCCCGGGTCGCGGGCCCGATGTCCAGGCCGATGGCCTTCTCGCCGTGCGCACCCGAGGTGAGCCGGTCCACCGGCAGCACCTCGTGGTCGGCATCCGCGGCGAAACCGGAGGCCATCACGATGTCCGTGGGCAGCACGATCCGGCAGCCACCGTCCTGGGCCCGCCTCAGGTACTCCGTGACGACCGGGACCTGGTCCTCCTCGAGCAGCGAGGCGCCCACCTCGTGGCCCTGGGCCTTGAGGAAGGTGAAGAGCATGCCACCGCCGATCAGCAGGGTGTCGGCACGCTCCATGAGGTTGTCGATCACGGCGAGCTTGTCCGAGACCTTGGATCCTCCGAGCACCACGACGTACGGGCGGTCGGGGTCACCCGTGAGGCGGGACAGCACGTCCAGTTCCCGGGCCACCAGGGCGCCCTGGTAGGACGGCAGCATCCCGGCGATGTCGTAGACCGAGGCGTGCCGGCGGTGCACGGCGCCGAAGGCGTCGTCCACGTAGGCGCCGCGCTCCCCCGTGAGGGCCGCCATCTCGGCGGCCAGCGCCTCCCGGTCGGCATCGGACGCGGAGGTCTCCCTCGGGTCGAAGCGGACGTTCTCCAGCACCAGGATGTCCCCGTCGGACATCGCGGCCGCCTGCTCGCGGGCCGAGTCACCGGTGACGTCGCCGGCCAGGCGCACCTGCCGGCCGGTCAGCTCCGCCATCCGGTCGGCGGCCGGCCGCAGGGAGTACTTCGGGTCCGCCTGGCCCTTGGGACGGCCCAGGTGGGCCATGACGACCACCCGGGCGCCGGCGTCGGCCAGCGCGGTGATGACCGGCAGCGACGCGCGGATGCGGCCGTCGTCGGTCACCGTCCCGTCGTCCAGCGGGACGTTCAGGTCCGAGCGGACCAGGACGTGGCGTCCGGCGACGCCCTCCTGCAGCAGGTCGTCAAGGGTCTTGGCGGTCATGCGAAAGTGCCTCTCTGAAGGGAATTCCGGCTCGGTACGGTCTCGGTACGGTGTGGTGGCGTGGTCAGAGCCTGGACGCGACCATGGAGGTCAGGTCCACGAGCTGGGAGGTGTAACCCCACTCATTGTCATACCAGCCGAGGATCTTCACCGTCTTGCCGATCGACTTGGTCAGCGGCGCGTCGAAGGTGCAGGCCGCCGGGGCACCGATGATGTCGGTCGAGGTGATCGGGTCCTCGGAGTAGACCAGCCGCCCGCCCGAGAGCGGACCGGACTCGGCGGCGGCCCTGAAGGCGGCGTTGACCTCGTCCACGGACACCTCCCGTTCCAGCTCGACGGTCAGGTCGGTGGCCGATCCGGTGATGACCGGCACGCGCAGGGCGAAGCCGTCCAGCTTGCCCTTCAGCTCCGGGATCACCTCGCCGATCGCCTTGGCCGCACCGGTGGAGGTGGGGACGATGTTCTGGGCGGCGGCCCGGGCCCGCCGACGGTCCTTGGCGTGGGGTGCGTCGTGCAGGTTCTGGTCACCGGTGTAGGCGTGGACCGTGGTCATGATGCCGTCGATGATCCCGAAGGAGTCGTGCAGCACCTGGACCATCGGGGCCAGGCAATTGGTGGTGCACGAGGCGCTGGAGACGATGTCCATGGTCTCGGGGTCGTAGGTCCCGTCGTTGATGCCCATCACGAAGGTGCCGTCGATGCCCTTGCCCGGGGCCGACAGGACGACCTTCCTCGCGCCGGCCTCGAGGTGCTTGCGGGCCAGCTCACCCTTGGTGAAGTGGCCGGTGCACTCGACGACGATGTCCACGCCGAGCTCGCCCCAGGGCAGGTTGGCCGGATCCTTCTCGGAGAAGACCCTGATGGTCCGGCCGTTCGCCACGATGTTGCCGTCCACGAGGTCGATGTCATGACCGTACCGGCCCATGACGGAGTCGTACTTCGTCAGGTAGAGCAGGTCCTCGGCGCCGGTGAGGTCGTTGACGGCGACGAGCTCCAGGTCATGGCCGTCCTGCTCGAGGACGCGGAGGATGCTCCGGCCGATGCGGCCGAATCCATTGATGGCGATCTTGGTCACGGTCATGCCTTTCAGTCGTGCGGGGACGGTGGACGACGAGGACTGGTGGGGAGACGGCATGGCGGGGCCGGCCGGGCTGTGACAGGCCGGCCGGCCCCGGGCGCTTCATCGGATCAGGGGGTGATCAGCTGCGAGGCGCCGGTGCGGGCGGCCTCGAAGCGGGCGGCGACGTCCGCCCAGTTGACGATGTTCCAGACGGCCTTGACGTAGTCGGCCTTGACGTTCTGGTAGTCGAGGTAGAAGGCGTGCTCCCACATGTCCAGCTGGAACAGCGGGATCGTGGCGACCGGGACGCCGTTCTGCTGGTCGTAGAACTGCTCGATGACCAGGTTGCCACCGATCGGCTCGTAGGCCAGCACGGCCCAGCCGGAACCCTGGATGCCCAGCGCCGCGGCGGTGAAGTGGGCCTGGAACTTGTCGAACGAGCCGAAGAATTCGTCGATCGCGGCGGCGAGCTCACCGGTGGGCTTGTCCCCACCGTTCGGGGAGAGGTTCTTCCAGAAGATGGAGTGGTTGGTGTGGCCACCGAGGTTGAACGCCAGGTCCTTGGAGAACTGGTTCACGGAGCCGAAGTCGCCGGCCTCGCGGGCCGCGGCGAGCTTCTCCAGGGCGGTGTTGGCGCCCTTGACGTAGGTGGCGTGGTGCTTGGAGTGGTGCAGCTCCATGATCTTCGCCGAGATGTGCGGCTCGAGAGCGGCGTAGTCGTAATCCAGCTCCGGCAGGGTGAATTCAGCCATTATTCCTCCTTGGTGGACGTGTGGCCGGGACCTGTACGACAGGCCCCGTGGACCGTGGCCCCGAGAAGGGGCCAGCTGTCTCATCCTATGCATGCGCGGGGCCCGGCTGGCCAATGATTCCGCTGTCAGCCACATTGGCCGGCCGGTATCCAGCCCGGTCACCGGCGCCCTGATGGTGACGCGGGGGTTCCCGCAGCGTCCACGTGGTTGCCAGGGGCGCGGCGGGGATGATGACAATGGAGGCGTCCTCAGCATGCCGACCCAGGGGGTGAGCCGATGTCGATCGCACCGACCGGTGGTGGCCGGGAAGCCGTCACGGATGCGGCGAACGGGGTCGCTGCCCATGTGGGCCGGCGCACGGTCGCCTCCGGATTCCTGTTCGGCTGTGGCATCGCGGCGTCGATGATCGACCTGTTCGTCTTCCACCTGGGACTGCAGTGGCATCACTTCTACGACCTGTCCACGCCGGAGGTGGCGCTGGCCGCCGACGGGGTGTTCCACGCCGTCGGGTGGTTCATCACGGTCTGGGGGCTGTTCCTGCTCGCGGACGTACGCCGGCGCGGTGACGTGGCCTGGCGCCGGTGGACGGGGGCCGTGGTCACCGGGGTCGGCGCCTTCCAGCTCTTCGACGGGGTCATCAACCACAAGGTTCTGGGGATCCACCAGATCCGCTACCACGTGGACCTGCTGCCGTATGACGCGGCCTGGATCGGGACGGCCGCGCTGCTCCTGCTCGTCGGGATCATCATCCTGTGGCGGACTCGGCCGGCGCGGGCCGCCCGCTGATCGCGGCACGCATGGACCACGGGCACGGAACGGGACCCGGCACCGGCGCCCCCGTCGGTTCCGGAGGGACCGACGCCCTGGGCTGGGCCGCGGTCGACGGCGTCCTCGTCCTGTTCCTGGTGGTCGCCGCCGCCGGCTACGCGGTGGCGCTGCGGGCGTCCCGCGTCCGCTCCCGGTGGCCGGTCCGGCGGACCGTGTGCTGGTACGCGGGGCTGGGGTGCGTGGCGGCGGCGCTGCTCGGACCGGTCGGGCAGGCCGCCCGCGGGGGCTTCACCGCCCACATGACCGGGCACCTGCTGCTGGGCATGATCGCTCCCCTGCTGCTCGTGCTGGCCGCGCCGGTGACCCTGGTCCTGCGGGCGCTGCCCGTGCGCGCGGCGCGGTCCCTGACGCGCCTGCTGCGCCGGCGGGCCGTGCGGGTGATCACGCACCCGGTGGTCACGGCCGTGCTCAGTGCCGGCGGGTTGTGGGTCCTGTACACGACGGCGCTGTATCCGCTGATGCACGGCTCGCCCCTGGTGCACGCGCTGGTGCACGCCCACGTCCTGCTGGCCGGCTACCTCTTCACGGCCGCACTGGTGGGACCGGACCCGGATCCCCACCGGACATCGATGGCGATGCGTTCGGTGGTACTGGTCGCCTTCATCGCGTCCCACTCGGTCCTGGCCAAGTGGCTCTTCGCGCACCCTCCGGCCGGGGTGGGCCAGGCGGACGGGCAGGCCGGCGCCCAGCTGATGTACTACGGCGGGGACGCCGTGGACGTGCTGCTGATCGTGCTCCTGTTCAGCCGCTGGTATGCCACCACCCGGCCCCGGGCGCGGGTGCCTGCCGGGATGCGGACCGGGCCCTAGTCCTCCTCCGTCGCGGACGGCGCCTCGGCGTGCAGGGCGGCGTCGGTACTGGGCAGGCCCTCCTCCGCGGCGCGCTTGTCCGCCATGGCCAGCAGGCGGCGGATGCGTCCGGCGATCGCGTCCTTCGTCATGGGCGGATCGGCCAGCCGGCCCAGTTCGTCCAGCGAGGCCTGCTTGTGCTGGACCCGGAGCCGCCCGGCGTACTTGAGGTGGTCGGGCACCTCCTCGCCGAGGATCTCCAGCGCGCGCTCCACCCGTGCCCCGGCGGCGACCGCGGCCTGGGCCGAGCGGCGCAGGTTGGCGTCGTCGAAGTTCACGAGACGGTTCACGCCCGCACGCACCTCACGGCGCTGCCGCAGCTGGTCCCACTCGGTCGCGGTGCGCTCGGCGCCCATCGACGCGAGCATCGAGCGGATGGCCTCGCCGTCGCGCACGACGACGCGGGGAACTCCTCGCACCTCGCGGGCCTTGGCGGAGACGCCGATGCGGTGCGCGGCGCCGACGAGCGCCATCGCCGCCTCGGGGGCCGGGCAGGTGACCTCGAGCGCCGCC
>JAPFFX010000282.1 GCA_026645375.1 Citricoccus sp. WCRC_4
CGGAGCCGGATGCGGATTCGGATGCGGACTCTGATGCGGATCTGGACCTGGCCCTGGACCTGGCTCTTGATCTGGATGCCGAGGAGGCCGTCGACGCGGCCCGGGATCCGGATGCGGGGCAGGACCTGGATGCCGGACAGGACCCGGATCCGGAAGCGGACCAGGACGGCGAGGCCCCGTCCGCTTGACCCCGCCGGGCCGACCCCGGTCCGCCGGATGTCCATCGTGTCCTCATCCACCGGGGCCGGTCTCTCATCTTCGGCTCATCCGGTTGGGGAAGGATCATGGCCATGAAGAACGCGGGCAGAGGATTGAAGGCCGCCGTCGTCCTGATGGTGATCGCGGTCGTGGCAGCACTGGGCATCGCGGCCGTCGCGGCCCGGCCGAGCGCCGTGGAACTGGCCCCGCTGATCGCCGTGACGGATGCCCCGACGGCGCAACGGCACAATGCGCCCTCCGCGGCCGGATCCGGTGCTCCCGGCGACGCCGCGTCCGGCCCGTCCGCCCCCGCGGACGGGGCGCCGTCGTCCTCCAGGACACCGGCCGTCGAGGGACGCACGGACGGCTCCGATCCGGCCGTCTCCCGCGCGAGGATCTCCGCCAGTCCTGCCCCGGAGACGTCCACCCCGGCCCGGTCGGGCTCCTCCGGCGGTTCGGGCTCCTCCGGCGGTTCGGGCTCCTCCGGCGGTTCGGGCTCCTCCGGCGGCACGGGCTCGTCCGGGGGATCCGGCTCCGGCGGCCAGTCCACCCAGCCCAGGACCCGCCAGGCCCCGCCGGCGGCCCCGCAGCCCGTCCCCGCCCCGGTGCCGCAGTCGCCCGCCGATGACGACGACGACGGCGACGACGGCGATGACGACGACGATGACGATGACGATGACTGGGATGATGACGACGATGACTGATGCGTTCCCCGTCACCGGCGTGCACGCATGACCTCGCACCCCGAACCGCCAGCGCGGGATGCTTCCCGGGCCGGCGGCCTGTGGAGCCGTGCCCGCCCGGTCCGCCGCTGGAGCGCGCTGCCCGTGCGCACCCGCGTGGTCGGACTGCTGGTGCTGCTGACCGCCCTGGCGCTGGTGCTGTCCGGTGCCACGGCCTACCTGCTGCAGCGTGCCGTCATGAACAGCCAGATCGATGACTCGTTGAAGCGTTCGGTCCAGGAGTTCCGCATCCTCGCCCAGGAGGGCATCGATCCCGAGACCGGTGAGCCCTTCTCCGCCTCGGATCAGCTGGTCTTCACCGCCATGCAGCGCACCCTGCCCGCCGACGACGAGGGCATGCTGGGCCTGCGCGACGGGCGGATCAGCTGGACCGCCTCGGATGCCGTCGAGGTGCGCCTGGAGGACGATCCCGAGCTGGTCTCGTGGGCCCAGGGCCATTTCGGAGGCGACTCCGTCCGGCTCGAGACGGTCTCCACGGCGCAGACCACCTACCGGGCGATCGCGGTCCCCATCCGCTTCGACAACGACACCGCCCCGTCGATGCTGCTGCTGGCCTTCGACTACTCCGCCCAGCTGGCAGGGCTCAACTCCTCCTTCCTGTCCTACGGCGGGGTCGGCCTGGGCGTGATGGGCGTGGTCGGCCTGGCCGGGTGGGTCCTGGTGGGACGGCTGCTGCGGCCGTTGCGCACCCTGCAGTCCACCGCCGCGGAGATCTCCGGGACGGACCTCAACGGTCGCGTCCCCGTCTCCGGCCAGGACGACGTCGCCGAGCTGGCCACCACGTTCAACGACATGCTGGACCGGCTCCAGGAGTCGTTCTCCTCGCAGCGGCAGCTGCTGGACGACGTCGGCCACGAGCTGCGGACCCCGATCACCATCGTCCAGGGTCACCTGGAACTGCAGGACGCCGAGGACCCGGCCGACGTCCGGGAGGTCCGGGAGATCGCGCTCGAGGAGCTGGACCGCATGCGCCTGTTGGTGGACGACCTGGTGACCCTGGCCACGTCGGGCCGGCCGGACTTCATCGAGCCCGGGCCGGTGGAGGTGGGAGTCCTGACGCGCGATGTCCTGGGCAAGGCCACCCAGCTGGGCGAACGGGTCTGGACGCTGGACCATGCGGCGGACGTGACGGTCCCCCTCGACGGTCGGCGCATCACCCAGGCCTGGCTGCAGCTGGCCTCCAACGCCGTGAAGTACTCGGAGGATGCGTCCAAGGTCTCCCTCGGTTCCCAGGAACTTGACGGGCAGCTGCGGCTGTGGGTGCGGGACCAGGGCATCGGCATCCGGCCCGAGGACCGTGAGCGCATCTTCAAGCGCTTCGGCCGCGGTTCCAACAGTACCCGCGCCGAGGGCTCCGGGCTGGGCCTGAACATCGTCACCGCGATCGTGAGCGCCCACGGGGGCACGGTGGACGTCCAGTCCGCGCCCGGCCTCGGCTCCACCTTCTTCATGGACCTGCCCCTGACCTCGGAGGACGCCCAGCCCGACGGATCGCACCGGACGGTACCGTCGGAGGAGGACGGCGCGAAGACGTCCCGGACCGCCCGGTCCCCCGAGACGTCCATCCCGGAGGCCGGGGCGCCCGGGGACCAGCAATCCCATTCCAAGGACGGTGTGGCGTGAGCCAGATACTGATGATCGAAGACGAGCCGCGGATCAGCTCGTTCGTGGCCAAGGGCCTGAAGGCGGAGGGCCTGGCGACCACCGTCGCCGCCACCGGACGCGAGGGGCTGGTGCTGGCCCTGACCGGCGGTTTCGAGCTGGTCATCCTGGACCTGGGGCTGCCGGACATGGACGGGTTCGAGGTGCTCCGGAAGATCAGGGCGCAGGATGCGAACCTGCCGGTGATCATCCTCACCGCCCGCACCTCCGGCGAGGACACCGTCACCGGGCTGACCTCGGGCGCCGACGACTACGTGCCCAAGCCGTTCCGTTTCGCCGAGCTGGTGGCCCGGGTCCGGTTGCGGCTGCGCGGTGACCACGGCAACGGCCAGGCCCCCGAGGACCCGGTGCTGCGCCATGCGGACCTGGAGCTCGACCCGGTGCGGCACGTGGCCGCGATCGGTGGGGTGGAGGTGGACCTCTCCGCCCGGGAGTTCTCCCTGGCCGAGACGTTCATGCGCCACCCGGGCCAGGCCCTGAGCCGCGAGCAGCTGCTGTCCCGGGTGTGGGGCTACGACTTCGACCCCGGTTCCAACGTGGTGGACGTGTACGTGCGCTACCTGCGCAACAAGCTCGGCGCCTCCCGCCTCGTCACCGTCCGGGGCGTGGGCTACCGGCTGGTGGACGAGAAGGACTACCAGCCCGAGGCGGACTGAGGCAGCCCGAGCAGCGACTCCGCGACGTCGAGGCGCCTCCGGGCGGCCGACTGCCAGTCCCGGCGGCCCGAGTCACGGGCACCGGCCACCAGGGACAGCGCCACCGCCGCCGACCGGCAGGCCAGGGCGGCGGGGTCCACGGTCGTCACGAAGTGCGAGTGGAACCGGCGCAGCGCCGAATCGGTGAACACGTACCGCTCGTCCACCGTCGGCAGCACCGCCAGGTGGCCGAGGAAGCAGGCCAGGTCGTCCACCCGGTGCCCGGGACCGGTGCCGTCGATGTCCAGCACGCAACTGATCCGCCCGTCCGCCACCAGCAGGTTCGCCTCGTAGAGGTCGCCGTGGGTGGGCACCACGGGTCCGCGGTCCGAGCAGTCCAGCTGCCGTTGCAGGTGCTCCACCAAGGACCGGATGCGGCGGGCCTGGTCCGGCAGCGCCGTGGCCGCGGCATGGCCGTAGGAGGGGGTGCGGTCCGCCCACGCCTCCCGTCGAGGCAGGGACAGCAGCTCGCCGGGCATGCGGTCCAGCAGCTGCGTGACCTCCGGCGGATCGATCCGCCGGGCGCCGTCCGCCATGATCTCCCCGGCCAGGACCGTGCCCGTGCCCTCCCCCAGGGCCAGGACATCGGCCACCGGCGGGCCCAGCACGGGCGGTACCGGAACCCCGGCCGCTGCCAGCAGCACGTGCCGGTGGTGCAGTCCCGTGGCCAGGCCGCCGCGCATCACCTTCAGGAACACGGTCCGGCCGCCGAACACGGCCCGCAGGACCGCCCGCCGCAGCGGCCGGTAGCTGACGGTCTGCAGGTCCGTCAGGGGTTCCCCGGCGCCCCAGACGGCTGCCACGGACCCGGGGTCCGAGGCCAGCGCCAGCCCGTTCAGCCGTGGGTCGTGGGGGTGGAACCACGCGGACCAGTCGGTGTCCGCGGCGCGGCCGGCATCGATCACGGCGTCCTCGGGGACCGATTCCGCGGTCAGCGCGACGTACAGCTCGGGAGGCGAGGACTGTCCGGGCCCGGGGGCCGTCCGGACGCGGAAGACGCCGGTCGCACCCGCGCCGGGGCGGTGCTGGAGGTCCACCAGCTCGGCGTCGTGCAACGGCCTCAGGCCCTGCACCTCCAGGACGCGCTCGATGCTCGACCGCACGTCCGGGGAGGACAGGTACGCGACCTGCCGGTTCTCCGCGTGCTCCCCGGGCACCGGCCGGCGCATCGGCCCGTAGCCCGTCGTCAGACGGCCCGGCGGCGTTCCAGGACCTTGTCCAGGTCCAGGGGACGGTTGGCGGTGGCCTGGACCTTGGCCAGGTACTCATCGGACACGCCGGCCTTGAGCTTGGTCCCCGGCTCGTGGGCCGGGACCTCCGGGCGGGCCAGGGGTGCCGGCAGCGGACGGTGCGCCTCGGCGGCGTCCAGGTACGTCGGGCGCGGGACGGAACGCCGCGCGGCGTCGTCGGTCCGGGCGCCCGGGGTCGTGTCGGGGGCAGGGGCCTGGTCGGCGTCCTGGCGCGGGCCGGCCTCCGTCGCGGCGACGTCGGCCTCGTCCCGCTGGTCCGTGGGAGTGCCGGAGGCGGCGTCGAACACGGTGGCGGAACCGTGACCGGTGGGCCCGGCGGCGGGCTGGGCCGGACTCATCGCCTCGGTGAACGCCTGCTCGATCCGCTCGTCGCGCCGCCGCTTGCGGTCGCGCAGCGCCAGCGCCCGCAGCGAGGCGACGCCGGCCACGGTCAGCAGCGCGGAGATGGCGGCGGCCGCACCGGTCCCCGCACCGAAGGCGGCGGCGATGCCGGTCACCACCGCGGTCGCGAGGGCCAGCAGTGCCACGAGGGCGATGATCGTGCGGTCCCACTTGATCCGGAACCCGGTCCCGGACGTCCCGCGGGAACGGCCTGCGGCCCCGGGCGTGGACTGGGAGTTGCGCGACATGGACTTCCTCCGGTGACTTCTGGACGGGGGCTGGCGGGTGGCCCTCCGGTGGATGGCGATCAACCACACCGCCACCAGTGCGCACAGCACCAGTGAGGCGTGCAGGCGGATGTCCGGAAGGTAGCCCAAGGCGAGGCTGAGCGACTCCTCGAGAATACCCGTGCCTGCGTCCACTCCCCCAAGGCTACCGGCAGGGAACTACCGACGTGTGATTCGACACGGTATGTTGCGCGGACCTGCGGGTTCTTCGTGCCCCGCGGCCGGGCGCGCCCACCCACCTCGCCCGGTCCGCCGGCGTCGGGGACCGCGGGCCGACAGTGCACCGGGTGTCATCAGCCGGTGGATCGGCCGCGTTCGAGGCGGGCGAGCAGGCCCCCGGGCACCTCGGGGGCGGTCAGTGCGTAGGAATCGTGATCGCGCCAGGCGCCGTCGATGTGCAGGAAGTCCTTGCGCAGCCCCTCGTGCCGGAAGCCGAGCTTCTCCACCACCCTCCGGCTGGCCGCGTTCTCGGGCCGGATGTTGATCTCCGTCCGGTGCAGGCCCAGGGACGAGAAACAGTGGTCCACGGCCAGGGCCACGGCGGTGGGGACGATCCCCCGCCCGGCCCACGCCTGGTCGATCCAGTAGCCGATCGACGCGGACTGCGCCGAGCCGCGCACGATCGAGGACACGCTCAGCTGGCCGGCGATGACCGGGTCACCGGCGACCGTGGTGCGCAGGCAGATCAGCCACGGCAGTCCCGTGCCGTCCCGGCCGCTGCGGTTCAGGACCCGGACCATCTCGAAGAAACTCCTCAGCCCCGTCTCCGGTGCCGGGTTCGTGGCGTCCCACGGCTGCAGCCACTCCCGGTTCCGGGACCGCAGCGCCATCCACTCCTCCTGGTCCCAGCGGCGGATGGGGCGCAGCACCAGGTCCCCGTGCTCCAGGGTCACGGGCCACGAGTGGTTCTGGGCGGGCGCCATGGCTCGATCCTATGGCCCGGCCGCGGCCAGGGCCCCGACGTGTCCCGGCGAGGCACAATGGGAGACGTGTCCCCCAACGAACCCGCACCCCAGAACCAGTCCGAGGCCCAGTACTCCGCCAAGCTGACCGGCGACCGCGGATCCACCCCCGAGGAAACGCTGCAGTGGCGCAAGCAGGACGTCCGCACGCTGTGGCGGGCGCGGCGTCGCGAGCTGGGCGAGGACGAGAGGGCCGAGCAGTCGGGTGCCCTCACCCGGCACGTGCTCGACTGGTACCTGCCGCGCGCACGCCACCGCCGCGCCGCCGTCGTGATGTCCTACGGGACCGAGCCGGACACCGGGCCGCTGCGCCAGGCGCTGCACGAGGCCGGGGTCGAGGTGCTGGTGCCCATCACCGAGCCGGAGCGCCAGCTGTCCTGGGCGCGGTGGTTCCCGGGCGTGGAGCTGGCCCGCAGCCCCGTGGCCCCCATCGACGAGCCGGTCGGCGAGCGGTACGGCCTCGAGACGATGCGTACCGTGGACCTCGTCCTGGTGCCCGCCCAGGTGGTGGACCTGCGCGGCATCCGGATGGGCCAGGGGGGCGGGTACTACGACCGGTTCCTGGCCGGGGTGCGCCGGCAGCGCCAGGACGGCGAGGGCGGCCCGGTCACCCTCGCGTCCGTGTTCCGGCACGAACTGATGAGCCGTGGATTCATCCCCGCCGGGGAGTTCGACGTGCCGGTGGACGGAGCGGTCACCGCCGACGGCGTCACGTGGTTCGGCGACAGGGAAACGCCCCCGGGGGTGTAACATTGGCACTCGAAACGTGCGAGTGCCAAGCCTGCCCGGCGGACGGAACGGTCTGTCCCTGCCCGGCCCACGGCTGGCCGGAAGGAGTGTCACCGGTGCCCACCTACGCCTACGCCTGCAAGGACTGCGGTCACGCGTTCGACATCGTCCAGTCGTTCAGCGACGATTCGCTCACGGTCTGCCCCGAGTGTGAGGGCGCGTTGCGCAAGAAGTTCAACTCCGTGGGCGTCGTCTTCAAGGGGTCCGGCTTCTACCGCACCGACTCCCGCTCGGACGGATCCGGTTCCAAGGGCAGCGGCGCCTCCACGGCGGCGTCCTCGAACGGCTCCGGCAGCTCCGAGAGCTCCTCCGCGTCCTCCACCGGTTCCACGGACTCGGGCAGCTCGTCCCCGGCCGAGAAGACGTCCGGCTCCGGCGCCTCGGCGTCCTCCGGCTCCACGCCGGCCAAGACGCCGGCGCCCGCCTCCGTCTGAGCCGGTACTCCACCGCCGACCGTGCACGGCACGCCGTCCACGGTCCCACGGCGCTCCGTGGCGGAGGTCCGCCGCGACCTGATGTGATCGCGTCATGCCCACCGGAGCCCCGTGCACACCCGCCCCGTCACCACGCCGACGAGCTGCCTCGCTGAGCCCCACCGCCGCGTCCCGCGGACGGCCCTCCCCGGGCGGGGCCCGCTCCCTGCGGCGTCGAGAGCGATCCGCCCTGCGCCGCCAGCGGGCCCTGGTCCGTCGGCGCCTCTCCGCTCCCCCGCCGGCCTACCTCGCGGGACCGTTCGAGGACCACGACGACGGTGACCCGCCGGGTGCCGATGGCGCGGACCGTGGTGCCAGCCGAGGACCGGTACAGCGGCGGATGCGCCTGCGTCTCGCCCTGGCGTCCCTTCCCCTGGCCGCGGCGGTAGCGCTGTTCGCGGCCACCGGCCTCCGCCACGATCCCGCCTCGGTGTCCGCCGAGGCCCCGGCTGCGGCGGAGGGCACGGTCGCGGCCGGAGACTCCGGGATGCCGCGCTCGGGGGCGGCGGATGACCTGCTGGCGCCGGTCCTCCCACCCGGCGCTGCAGGTGCCACGGTGCCGTCGGTCGTGGCGGAGGCCGCACAGACGGATGACGTC
>JAPFFX010000404.1 GCA_026645375.1 Citricoccus sp. WCRC_4
CCGGATTCACACCTCATGCACAGCCTCGGACGATGGCAGGATGGACATCATGACTTCCACCACTGCCGCCGGGCAGCCCGGCACCGAGGAGCACGACGTCGACGCGAACTTCCAGCGCACCTCGCCCCCGCGCGTCCAGGGCGGTGTCCGCGTCTCGGACTTCGATTCGGTCATCCACGCGCAGGGCGCGTGGCGCGACGACGAACTGCACATGGCCCCGGTCTCCGGACTGCTCACCGCGGAGATCCTGGCCCACGAGCCCCGGGAGGGGTTGCGCCTGGCGCGGTTGTCCTTCGAGATCCTGGGGACGCTGCACTACGGTCCGCTCACCGTCACCACGCGGACGGTCCGCCCGGGCCGGACGATCGAGCTCGTGGAGTCGACCCTCGAGGCCCAGGGACGCGCCGCCCTCGTGGCCCGGGCCTGGCGGCTGGTCACCTCGGACACGTCCCCGGTCGGCGTCGTGAACGATGCCGGCCTGACCCCGCGCCAGGACTGCAGCCCGTTCCAGACCATGGCGGAGCGCTGGCCCGGCGGCTACATCAGGTCCCTGCGGATCCTCGCCGCCGACGACCACGCCGACGGTCGCGGCCGGTGCTGGCTCACCTCCGCCGTGGAGATGATCGAGGGGGAGCCGACCTCTGACATCGTGAAGCTCATGGGCATGGTGGACACCGCCAACGGGGTCGCGCCGGTGGTCCCGAACGGGCCGGGCGGCTACGGCTACCCGAACGTCGACCTGCAGGTGCACCTGTACCGCGAGCCCGTCGGCCCGTGGCTCGGACTGGCGACCACGTCCAACCTCGGCACGGACGGGATCGGTCTGACCTCGGCCGTGCTGCATGACGAGCTGGGTCCGTTCGGGCACTCCGAGCAGATCCAGACGGTGCGCCGGGTCCCCGCCACCGATGACTGATGCCGCGCCGGAGAGGCCCCTGGACCCGGCCCTGGACTGGGTCCGGCAGGAGGGCTCGCTGGGCGCCGCCGAGGATCTCGACTACGCGGTCACGCTGCTGCGGGCCGCCCAGTCCGGCCGGCTGACGGACCCGGTGGTGCGGCTCTACCGGCCCGCGCCGACCGTGGCCTTCGGCCAGCGCGACGCGCGGTTGCCCGGCTTCGACCGGGCCCGGCAGGCCTGCCGGGACCACGGTTTCACCCCGGTCGTCCGACGCGCGGGCGGCCGCGCGGCCGCCTACCACCGGGGAAGCCTGGTGGTGGACCACATCCAGCGGGACCCCGACGCGATGCGGGGCTTCCGGGACCGCTTCGCCGGCTTCGGGCAGCTGTTCGTCGACGTGTTCCGCGCCCGGGGCGTGCCGGCCGCCGTCGGTGAGATCCCGGGGGAGTACTGCGCCGGGGAGTTCTCGGTGCACACCCCCCTGCCCGCCGGTCCGGACGGTGCTGCGCGGGGCCCGGTGAAGCTCGCCGGGACCGCCCAGAGGGTGGTCAAGGGAGCGTGGCTGTTCTCCTCGTCCCTCGTCGTCGAGGACCCCGCGCCGGTGCGGGCCGTGCTGTCGGACGTCTACGCGGCACTGGGGCTGGACTGGGACCCGGCGACGGCCGGCGCCGCCAGCGACGCCGAGCCCGGGATCACCGTGGACGCCGTCGCCGCAGCCCTGCGCGAGGCCTATCCCGGGACGCAGGCCGGCACGCGGACCCGGATCACCGACCGGCCGTGGGCGGACCTGCTGGAACGGGTCCCGGCCGGCTGACCGGCACCGGCGGGCCTATCCTCCCGCGGCCAGCCGGCGGTGCAGCTCGGCCTTCGGCACGGGGATGAATCCGGCCTCGAGGTAGCGGGCGCGCAAGGCGGTCTCGGTGCGCAGCAGGGACCAGCCCCGCTGGACGAGGAAGGGCACGGGCTTCCGTCGCTCGGCGAGGTCGCGGGCGAACCGGCGCGCCGCCGTCGGGATCCGGTGCTGGTCGATGTACCAGGCGTGGAAGTCGGCCCCCGGCCTGAGGCCGAGCCGGGCCAGCACACGGGGCAGTTCCGCGGCGAAGATGCCCTCGGCGACGATGGGACCGCCGGCCAGCTCGAGCGTGGCGTGGCCGATGACGGACGACTCCGTGATGGAGTACTCGGGCACGCGCGTCCGGCCGGTCTCCAGCAGTTCGACCATGGCGTCCACCGCGGCCCGGCCGTTCCAGGTGGCGGGATCGTCCCAGTCGACCTGGCCGTACTCGGTGCGTGGGAACAGCGGGCCTGCGCCTCCGGCGGCGGCGTCCTCGGCGGCCTCCCGGTAGAAGGCGTCCAGTTGCAGGTGCGGCCGCCCGTAGGTGCGGGCCAGGTAGGACTTGCCGGCACCGGAGGCCCCGCCCAACAGGACGAGGCCTCCGGTGCCGGTCGATCCCGTGCCGTTCGATGCGGAATCTTCCAACGGATCAGTGCCCGCGGTCGATCCACTCCTGCAGGTGTGGGGCCTCCGCGCCGATCGTGGTGGAGTCACCGTGCCCGGTGTGCACCGTGGTCTCGCCCGGCAGGGTGAGCAGGCGCTGCCTGATGGACTCGACGATGGTGTCGAAGTCCGAGTAGGACCGGCCGGTCGCACCCGGACCGCCCTGGAACAGGGTGTCGCCGGTGAAGACCACGCCCGGGGCGCCGTCCGGACCGGTCAGCTCCGGGGCGTGGAAGCACACGGAACCGGGGGAGTGGCCCGGCGTGTGCAGCGCCGTCAGGGTGATGCCGGCCACCGAGAAGGTGTCCCCGTCGGCGATGGTCCCGTCCGGGGCCTGGTCCGGGTAGACGGCGTCCCAGAGCATCCGGTCGTCGGGGTGCAGCAGCACCGGGGCGTCCACGAGGGACCGGAACATCTGCACCGCGCGGATGTGGTCGTCGTGGCCGTGGGTGAGCAGGATCGCCAGCACCCGGCGACCGCTCACGGCCTGGGCGACGGCCTCGGCGTCATGGGCCGGGTCGATCACGACGCAGGACTCGTCGTCGCCGACGATCCACACGTTGTTGTCGACGTCCCAGGTGCCCCCGTCCAGGGAGAACGTGCCGGAGGTGACGCGCTTGTCGATGCGTGCCATCAGAGCACCACCACCGAGCGCAGCACGTCGCCGCGGTGCATCTTCTCGAAGGCGGCGTCGACGTCGTCCAGGGTGATGGTCTCGGTGACGAAGGCGTCCAGGTCCAGCCGGCCCAGGTGGTACTGGTCGATGAGCATCTGGAAGTCCCGGGACGGCAGGGTGTCCCCGTACCAGGAGGACTTCAGCGACCCGCCGCGGCCGAACACGTCCAGCAGCGGCAGCTCCAGGGTCATCTCCGGGGTCGGCACGCCCACCAGCACCACGCGGCCGGCCAGGTCGCGGGCGTAGAAGGCCTGCTTGTAGGTCTCCGGGCGGCCGACGGCGTCGATCACCACGTCCGCGCCGAAGCCGCCGGTGAGTTCCTGGATGGCCTCCACCGCGTCGCGCTCGGTGGAGTTCACGGTGTGGGTGGCGCCCAGCTCACGGGCCTGGGCGAGCTTGCGGTCATCCAGGTCCACGGCGATGATCGTGGTCGCCCCGGCCAGGGCGGCCCCGGCGATCGCGGCGGTGCCCACGCCGCCGCAGCCGATGACGGCCACGGATTCCCCGCGGGCGACTGCGCCGGTGTTGATGGCCGCGCCGATGCCGGCCATGATGCCGCAGCCCAGCAGGCCGGCGGCGGCGTTCTGTTCCTCGGTGACGCCCTCGACCTTGGTGCACTGGCCGGCGGCCACCAGGGTCTTCTCGGCGAACGCCCCGATCCCCAGGGCGGCCTCCAGCTCGGTGCCGTCCTGAAGGGTCATCTTCTGGGCGGCGTTGTGGGTGTTGAAGCAGTACTGGGCCTGGCCCTTCTTGCAGGCCCGGCACTCACCGCAGACCGCACGCCAGTTCAGGATGACCTTGTCCCCGACCGCCACGTCGGTGACGCCGGCGCCGACCGCGGAGACGGATCTATATCGTCTGCAAAACCGCGCCGAACTCGACACGGTTGGGCTTGAGGATTTGATCTATCGCGATGTGATCAGCTTGATGGTGTGGGCAGACAAATTCGATTATGTCATGCCGCTCGACACCCTCTGGATTTC
>JAPFFX010000003.1 GCA_026645375.1 Citricoccus sp. WCRC_4
CGGTCATGGTCACCGAGGCCGTCAAGCTG
Source organism: Citricoccus sp. WCRC_4 (assembly GCA_026645375.1). Lineage (GTDB taxonomy): Bacteria > Actinomycetota > Actinomycetes > Actinomycetales > Micrococcaceae > Citricoccus. The sequence continues at coordinate 30 of JAPFFX010000003.1, forward strand.
ATCACCGGCACCGGGGAGCCCCTGCTCGGGCGGGTGCTGCTGCACGACGCGCTCGCGATGACGTGGCGGCAGATGCGCCTGTCCCCGGACCCCGACGCCGCCCCGGTCACCGCCGTGGAGGACGTCGCCCTCGTCTGCGCCGCCGAGGGCGCCACCGAATCCGGAGGCGCGACCGCGGCCGAGACCGTCACGGCCCCCGAGCTCGCCCGGCTGCTGGCGCGCCGGGAGCGGGGGGAGGCGTCCTTCGCCCTGGTCGACGTCCGCGAGGACTGGGAGCGGGAGCTCGTGGCCATTCCCGGTGCGGTGCCCGTTCCGCTGCAGGAACTTCTCGATCGGGGCGCGGACGCCCTGCCGTCGGAGGTCCGCGGCGCCGACCTCGTGCTGCACTGCAAGGCCGGCGCCCGGTCCGCGACCGCGCTGGCGGCCCTGCGCCCCGCCTTCGCCGGCCGGGAGGAGAACGTCCGCCACCTCGAGGGCGGCGTCCTGGCCTGGGTCGAGTCCGTCGAGCCGGACCGACCCGTCTACTGAGCCGTCACGGGGCCCGGTCCGCAGCAGTCGAGTTCTCCGTGAGCTTGCCTTGGAGGTCGGGAGACACCGGCGAACCGGACGGGGTGCCGGAAGGCAAGGGATGCGAGACGTCTCGTCCGAGAAATTTTCGTCCGCACGTTTCCGCGGTTTGGCCTGTCTCGTAGCTATGTGCTTTATCCATGCCCCTAGAATTGGATACTCAACGTTGGTTGCGAGACAGATGAGGTGGACATGGGGAAGCTGATCGGCTACGCCAGGGTGTCGACGCGGCAGCAGGACGCAGACCGCCAAGTGTCTGATCTGCTGACCGCCGGTGTGCGGCGCGATGACGTGTATGTCGACAGTGGAGTGTCTGGAGGGCGTGCTTCACGTCCGCAGTTCGACCGGGCAGTGGCCGCCCTCGAGGAGGGTGACACGTTGGTCATCACCACGCTGGACCGACTGGGGCGGTCGACGCAGAACATGCTGGTCTTCGCCGAGGCTTTGCGGGGGAGAGGTGCCGGGTTGCGGGTGCTGAACCTGGGTGGGGGAGATGTGGACACCGCGACCCCGATGGGCTCGATGGTGTTCACCGTGATGGCCGCTCTGGCGCAGATGGAGTTGGAGATCAAGCGGGAGCGGATCACCGACTCGGTGGCCAAGCGCCGGGCCGCGGGCAAGGACCTTGGCGGGCGGCGCCCGACCTTCACCGATTCCCAGATCCGCAATGCCCTGCGGCTGGTCGAGTCCGGGGAGCCGGCCACCCAGGTCGCCCGCGACCTCGGGATGTCCAGGGCGACCCTCTACCGGCGAATCCGAGAACTGCCCTCCACGGTGAGCTGAGACCTCAGCTGGTGCACTTGGCCGACTCCCGCTGGATCGTGCGGTAGACCGTGAAGCGGGCCACTCTGAACGACTTCGCCAGCTCCGGCTGGGAGTGCTCGCCCTTCTCGTGCAAGGACCTCAGGTGCCGGCGCTGCAGAGTGGAGAGCTTTGGTTGACGTCCGCGCAGCAGGCTCTTGGGTCGGGCGGTGGCTATGCCCTCGCGGGTGCGCCTCCGAATGGTCTATTGCGCGGGTGGAGCGACGGTCACCACGGTCTGCCCCAGGGCGTCCGCGGCGCGTCGGGCCATGGCGTCAGGAACGTCATCGAAGGCGTGCACGCTGCTCACGGGCGGGTCGATTTGACCCGCGGTCAGCATCGCGGAAAGAGCGCTGAGCGTGCTGGTTCGTTCGGTGTCGTTGCGGAACGAGGAGAGAGTGCCGATGACCGAGTAGTCACGCAAGAGCATGTCCTGCCCATCGGGGCGAGCGGGCGTGCCACTGGCAAAACCGACGATCAGGACCCGGGCACCCGGCGAAGCGAGGAATTGTGTCGCCTTGGCGTAGGCGTCCCCGCCGACGGTGTCGTAGACGACATCCACCCCATGCCCGCCCGTCAGCTCGTCAATCGCGGAAGCCACGGACGGGTCGCTGAGGTCGACGACGAGGTCAGCTCCTTGAGCTTCGCAGAACCGGGCTTTCTCCTCGGAGCGGGCGGTCGCGATGACGGTCGCCCCGAGGGCCTTGCCGACCTGGATCGCGGCCGATCCGGTGCGACCGGCTCCCCCGAGGACCAGCAGCACCTCTCCGGTCCGAAGGCCAGCACGGTGCTGGAGGCCGATGTGGGCGACGTGGAAGGACCCGACGAACCCTACGGCCTGCTCATCGCTGAGACCCTCCATGACGGGCATCGCGCTCCACCCCGGGACGAGCGTGTACTCGGCCAAACCTCCCATGCCGCGGTCGAAGTGGGCTCCACCCACGATCCGTGTTCCGGGGGCGTAGGGGAACCCGTCGCCGGCATCCTCCACGATGCCAACGACCTCCTGCCCTGGAGAGACCGGCGGTGCGGGAACCAGCGGATACTCGCCGCGGAGCATCATCAGGTCGGGAAGGGCGATACTTGCGGCCAGCACCCGCACCCGGGCCTCACCGGGTCCGGGCACGGGCAGGGGAACGTCCTCCAGTCGGAGCACCTGCTCGACGTCTCCGAACTCTGCTGCCTGCCAACGCTTCATGACGACATCTCTCCATTGTTCTCTCTGCCGGACTGTTTTCCTGCCGGATTGTTTTCACTGACGGGCGGTCTGGGGGGTCTGGATAGTGCAAGGATCATTGAAAGAGGGTGCGGGTGAGGGCGAGCTGGAAGGCCGGGCCGGGCATGCGCCCCTCGGTCTCGGTTCGCTCGTCGAGGATCTGGATCATGAGATCGCGCCGACGGGCCGCAGCCGGCGCATCAGCCTTCGCAAGTGCTGCGGGCAGCTGATCGGCCGTGAGGTCGGTCGTGTACGCCGGGGTTCCCGGCTGCTGGCGCCAGGAGTCGGCGATCACCCCGGCATCGAAGGCGTCGAACCCGGTCTGCTCCACCAGTGTCATGCCGAGGGCACGCTGGGCATCGTCATCGGCGACCACCGGCAGGGCGATACGCCCGGGTGCGCCAGGCTCCGTGGCCTTGTCGGCGAACGAGGCCGTGGTGATCGTGTTCCACGCCTTCACGATCGGACGGCGATACTGCTTCTGCACCCACAGGCTCTCGGTCTGCCCGTCACCGAGACCGTCGATCACGCCGTCCCGGAACGGGAAGTAGTTCGACGTGTCGATGATGACCGCCTCCGCCGGGGCCTCGGAGACCAGGTCGGCCACGCTGGGGATCTGCCCCATATTGACGGACACGATGACGACCTCGGCACCGGTGATCGTCTCGGCGGCCCAGACGGCCGTGGCACCGGTGCTCAGGGCGGCCGCGTTGACGGTCTCAGGCGCACGGGAATTCGCCACCGAGACCACGTGGCCCACCCGGGCCAGGCGCCGCGCGAGGATGGTTCCGATCGATCCGGCTCCGATGATGCCGATCCGCATGGTGGTCCTTCCGGGAGGCGGCGTGACGTCGCCGCAAGACAGGAGATAGTCTCCTCTTAGGCGAAAACGCTAAGGAGACAGTCTCCGTTTGTCAAAGGAAGGGAGGGGCGATGTCGGGCACAACACCGGGGATCCGCGCTCCACGCGCGGACGCGCGGCGCAACAGGGACCGCATCCTCGAAGTGGCCGAACAGTACTTCGCCGAGCACGGCGTCGCGGGATCCCTCGACCAGGTCGCCAAGAACGCCGGCGTCGGCGCCGGCACGCTCTACCGCCACTTCCCGACCCGGGAGGACCTCCTCGCGGCCCTTCTCGCTGCCCGTGAGGACCACCTCACCCAGCAGCTGGAGGCCATCAGGGCTGATGCGACCGATGCCGCCACCGCGCTGCACCGATGGTTGGCGGCCCTGGCCGAGTGGGCCTGTGCTTTTGATGGTCTGCCGGACCCGCTGCGCGAGGCCCTGTCGGAGAATGTCTCACCCCTGACCCTGACCTGTCAGGGCTACATCACCACGACCGACGGTTTCCTTGCTGCGGCCCAGCACGAGGGCAGTGCTCGCAAGGGCGTTCGGGCTCGTGATCTGTTTCTCCTGGTGCTCGCCACCAGTTGGGCTCGCAGCGCGGCGATGGCCGACGACTCCTCCCTGGCCGGCATGCTCGACCTGCTGCGCAGCGGATGGGCGAGGACCACCGACAAGTAGAGATCCCCCCCCCGGATCGTCGAACCGCCCGAACCTCGAGGTCGACTGTCCCCGGCGTGCCCCCCCAACCGGAGGGCACCAGTCGCGACAGGGAGCCCTGCAAGCGGGCCGCGATGTACCGCTGTGATGCACTCCTCACACCACGAGCATGGACTGGTCACCATAATCGGATAGGCTCTCCACTTAGAAGCGGAGACCTCCTCCGTAACAGTTGCCTGTCTAGGTGAGGATTTATGGAGACCCTTTCGGCTGCCGGCCTGCGTCATGCCTTTGCCGCTTACCCCACCGGGATGGTCCTCGTCGCCGCCGCGGTTGACGGCCGGGACGAGGCGATGCTGGTCAACTCCTTCACCAGCGTTTCCCTTGAGCCACCCCTGATCTCCATGGCCTTCACGCACTCCTCGACGACCTGGCCACGGCTGCGTCGTGCGAAGGAACTGGGCATCACGGTCCTGGGTGAGCTGAACGCGGGCCTGGTGCCGCAGCTGCGTGCCGCCGGTGATGCCCGACTGGCGGGCATCACCCTGCACGACGACACCGCTACTCAGGCGCGCACTTTGCCGCACGGGGCCGCCACCTTCACGGTGAGACCGCATCAGTACCTCCCCGCCGGTGATCACGAGTTGGTCCTCTTCGAAGTTCTCGACTACCGGCGCGATGACCATGCCGCCCCGCTGGTGTACTTCGATCGCCGCGTCGACACCCTCCAGCACGAACGAAAGCAGGCGTAGGTCTTGGACACCAAGGCAGGACAGCAGGACATGAAACCCCGGCAGATGGTGCTGGGGACGGGACTGGGCAACAACTTCGGCGTCCACCCCGGCGCCTGGCGGATGCCGCACGTGGACCCCGGGTCCTACACGAACATCGATGTCACGGTGGAGCAGGCGCGCACCGCGGAACGAGGTGGACTGCAGTTCATCTTCCTGGCCGACCGCCTCTTCCTGCACGGAGACCTGGCCACGACCCCACCGCTGTTCGCCATGGACCCGATCATCACCCTGTCGGCGGTGGCCCAGGCAACAGAACGGATCGGGCTGATCGGCACGGCCTCCACCTCCTTCACCGAGCCGTACCTGCTGGCCCGTCAGCTCAAAGCCCTCGACGTCATCAGCCACGGTCGGGCCGGATGGAATGCCGTCCCCAGCTACGAGCCCGACGCCTTCGCGAACTTCGGTAAGGCGCTGCCGCCCCGGGAGAAGAAGTACGAGCGTCTTCACGAAGTGATGCAGGTCGTCCACGCGCTGTGGGGCAGCTGGGAGCACGAGGCAGGCCAGCCCGACCAAGCCGGCAAGTTCGCCGACCCTGAGCACATCCGGCCGGTCAACCTGCAGGGCACGCACGTCGGCGCGCGCGGCCCGCTGCCCGTCCCGCCCTCCGAGCAGGGTCAGCCGGTCATCGTCCAGCCCGCCAGCAGCGGCTACGGCCTGCAAGCGGCCGGCATGTACGCCAACGTCGTCATCGGCATGCCCTCGACCATCGCAGACGGCCACGCCCAACGCGACACCGTGCGTCAGGCGGCGGAAAGGGCAGGCCGGGACCCGGAGGAGATCAAGTTCATCGCGTTCACCGGCTACGAGCTCGGTGACACGGTGCGCGAAGCGTTGGACGGTCGTCGCGCGCTGGACGACCGGATCGACCTCCGCGGGCCGCTGGCACGACTGAGCGCCCTCCTCGGCCTGCGTCAGGAGTTCACCGACCCTGATGAACCCCTGAGCCCAGCGATGCTGGCCTCTGCTCGTGCTTATCCAGGGAACGCTCGTTCCGCACAGGCCCTCCAGCTGGCCCAAGAAGGATGGTCGCCCCGCGACATCCTCGCCCACGGAGTGCTCGACCCCTACCCCTCCGTGGTGGGCACCGCCGAACAGGCCGCCGACCACCTGCAGGAATGGTTCGAAGCCGAGGCCGCCGACGGCTTCCTCCTCAACTTTGACAATTACCACGACGGGATCGACGACTTCGTCGACCGGGTCGTCCCGGTCCTGCGCGCACGCGGGCTCTTCCCCGACGGCTACGAGGGAAAAACCCTGCGCGATCACCTGGGGCTGCCTGCCCAGTACGGCCTCGATCCCCGCATCACGGCCAGCCCCGCCTGAGGTAGCGCGACGGACCCGCCTGCCCGGGCTCGCCCACCAGGCAATCCGGATCCCTATGCCCACATTCACACCATCCAGCACGAAGGAAAGTCCGCCAATGCCCCGGACACAGATGCACCTGGCGACGATTGTCTCCAACGGCCTGGGCGCCAGTCCGTACGCGTGGCTGCAGCCCCAGGTCGACCCGGCCGACTACGCCAACATCCACGCCCTGGTGCGCTACGCCCAGGCCGCTGAACGCGGCAAACTGGACTTCATCTTCCTCGGCGACTTCCTCGCCCAATCCCAGCGCACCGAAGCGCATGCGCCGGGCCAGACCCTCGAGCCGACCGTGGTGGCCACCGCCATCACGCTGGCCACTAAGCGGATCGGTGTGGTC
>JAPFFX010000010.1 GCA_026645375.1 Citricoccus sp. WCRC_4
GATCGGTGCCCGGCGATGCGCAGGACGTCGCCTTTCTTGAAGCGCGGCGGCCGCGCTAGATTCATACGACCGCGATCACTTCGATCTCAATGAGAAATTCCTGGCGCGCCAGCCGCGGCACCTCGATCAGCGTGCTCGCCCTCGGTGCCGGGAGGGCACCCAAGGACCACGGACGGGTTGCTGCGGCGTCACGGAGCCAGATCTCTCAGCCGCTCGGGATGGTCGCCTCCACTCTACGACCGGGCCTGGCCGCGGGGCGAAACGGGTGAAGCAGTGCTAAGTGATGGGGTGATGCCGTAGTTCTGACGTGCACCGACGCCGACGGGCAGGGGCTGGGCATGGAGGAGATCGCGCTGCTGGCCGTGGCCGGCGTCCTGCCCATGGGCTTCGCGATCATCCTAGTCCGCTGTGTTGACTAGTTGACGCGCCTGACTAGTCAGCCATACGATCTAGTTATGACGGACGAGAGCTGGCCGAGTGAGTGGTTGCGCGGGGTGCTGGGCGTGTGTGTTCTCGGCATCCTGCTGGACGGCCCCAGTTACGGCTACGCCATCACCCAGCGGTTGGCTGAGGCGGGTCTCGGGCCGGTCAAGGGTGGCACGCTCTATCCCCTGCTGGGCCGGCTCGAGGAGGCGGGGCTCGTGGAGGTGGAGTGGCGTCCCGGTGACGGCGGTCCCGGCCGCAAGTTCTTCGCCCTCACCGACCAGGGGCGCCGGCAGGCGCGGGAACAGTCGGTCCGCTGGGCCGCCTTCACCACGACGACTCGTCACGTCACGGACAGGGCACTCGCCCGGCACGAGCCGGATCAGCACGCAGGAAGGGACTGACATGGACACCGAAGCGGTGCAGGACAGCCAACGCCACCCCCGGGGACACCGGGGCAAGGTGGGGCATTCGGCCGGATACGCACACATGGCACCGAGCGTGGAACGGGGCTGGGTCGAGGACTTCGTGCTCGAACATCGCCTGCTCGGCGTTCCCGGGGACCGGATCGGGGATGCGCTCGCGCTCATCGAGTCGCACGTCGCCGAATCGGGCGAGCCGGTCCGGGAGGCCTTCGGCGATGCCCGCGCCTACGCCCGGGAGTCCGCTCCGGCCGACCGGGTGGGCGGGGCCCGCAACCCGGGGTGGTTGCCCGGGGTCGGATTCGGCCTGGCCGGCATGCTCCTGACCAGCAGCGGCGCCAACGAATGGCTGTTCGGCGCCGGTGCCCTCGAGATCACCCCGGGAGTGCTGCTGACGGGCCTGTTGGTGCTCGTCGCCTTCGGCGTCTTGGTGCTGGCCCCGGGGGCTGTCCTGCGCCTGGCCGTGGAACGCACCTGGGTCTTCGCCGGCATCCTGCTGGCCTTCACGGCCGTTCTCGTGGTGCTGGCCTTGGTCCTGGACGTCTCGCTCGCCGTCTGGCCGGCCGGCCCGGTCGTCTCGGCGGGAATCGTGCTCCTGGTCCTGGGGGCGGTGTTCACCTGGGTCGATCAGGCCCGAGGCCTCTCCGATGACCCCATCATCGGCCCGCCCCAGCAGCCGGGGGCCGCGGACGAACGGCCCGGCGCCGCGCGGGGCGCCGCCGCGCGGTGGCTGCCCGTCGTCCAGTTCCCCGTCCTCACGCTCCTGGTGATCGGCCTGGGCTGGGTCCTGCACGTGCTGGCCTGATTCGCCGGCCGCGGTTCCCGACCCGCGCCGGGCAGGACTAGGAGGGCCTCCCCGCAGGGGTGACAGGTCGGGAGTCCCTGGCCAGAACGGCCGGGGCGTCTCCGGCCGCCCCCGACGGGCCGGTGCCCTCCGTCAGCAGCACGACCGCCACGAACACCGTCACCATCACGGCGCCCAGGAGCAGGCCGGTCAGCCCGTAACCGGACAGCCACGGCCAGAAGGCCACGGCGGCCCCCACGAGCAGGGCCGCGAGGGCCAGCGCCGTCACCCCGCGCTGGCGGGACCGGCCCGGGGGAACCAGCCGCCACGGTGACTGCACCAGGGTCACCACGATCATCGCCAGCAGGTTCACGGCCATGCCCAGCCACACCGGGTGAAGGCCGAGCAGGAAGTGCGTGGGGTGGAACCCGGAGGCGGCGTACCAGCCCAGGCCCGTGCCGAAACCGGCGAGCAGGGCGGCCAGGGCTGCCGAGCGGGTGGCCAGCGGCCAGAAGAACGCGGCCAGCACGGGGGCCAGGGTGGCACCGTTGCGCAGGGTCCAGGCCATGACGTTCCACCACGCGGATTCCTCGGTGCGCAGCAGGGCGAAGACGATCATCACCGCGGTGAGGCCCACCAGGGCGATCCGGGTGTACCGCACCAGCTGGGACTCGGTGGCCCGCGGGTTCAGCGCGGAGCCCAGGTCCCGTCCCAGGGAGGTGGCCCCGGAGAACTGACAGGGTCCGGCCCAGCCCAGGGCACAGGACCAGAGCCCCACGAAGAACAGCCCGGCGGCCCAGGGCGGGATGGCGCCGGTGACGTACTCGGCGATGGACACCAGGGGGAGGCTCCCGCCGGGTGCCACGATCGCGGCGGCCACCCCCACCAGCACGCCGAGGACGAGCAGCGGCGCGCCGATGACGGCCGCGCGGTACAGGCCCTTCTGTCCGTCCTCGGGGGTGCGGGCGGACATCGACATCTGGAACGCCGCCTGGGCGAGCGGGACGTTGATGATGAACGTGCCGAACCAGGCGACGATCAGCGAGGCACCGGCATTGGACAGGTCGAAGACCTCCGGGCGCTCGGCGGCGAATCCGGCCATGCCGCCTGGACCGCCGAGACCGGGGCTGGTGAGGACCGCCCACAGGCCGACCACGAACATCACGCCGATCATGATGACGTTCATGGTCTGGCTGAACCCCACCGAGCGCATGCCGCCGGAGGACAGGAAGCCCAGCAGCACCACCGCGGTCACGGCCACGGACAGCTCCAGGGACAGGTCGGTGACCACGGACAGCGCGGAGGCGAAGGCGATCGTGGTGGCCACCGAGTACATGGGGAAGGTTAGGCCGGTGATCACGGAGCTGACGGCCTTCGCGGCCCGCCCGAACCGGTCGCCGATGATGCCGGTCACCGTCACCACGAGCTTCTCCCGCAGGGGCTTGACCAGCAGCAGCGCGATGAGGAGGACCTGGACGGTCTCGGCCACCCCGTACCAGATCGCCGAGATGCCGGTGCGGTAGCTGAGCTCCACGATCGCGATGTAGGAGGACCCGGAGAACAGCCCGGTGATGCAGAACGCCACGGTCCAGGGCCCGAAGGAGCGCCCGCCCACGAAGAATCCGCCCTTGCCGGCCTCCGTGCGGCGGACCATGATCCGGCCGCCGACCACCAGCCACGTCGTGTAGGCCAGGGCCAGGGCGATCGTCCAGATCCCGGCGGCGGTCACGCCCGGCCGCCCGCAGCCCGCTCCCCGGTGACGGGCGCGCCGTCCCGGGCGCCGTCGTCGGGCGTGGTGGCCAGGTCCGCGTCCTGGAGCGTCAGCACGGGCACCGGGGCGTCCACCGGCTCGTTCGGCACGGGGTAACCCAGGGCCCGGTTGCAGGCGGCCTCGGCATCGTGCGCCACCGTGCGGTCCGCGAAGGACCAGGCCACGGTCAGGCCCGCGTGCGCGTCCCGCAGCAGGTTCACGGCAGGGCAGGAGTGCTCGACGGCGGCCGCGAAGTCCCGCAGGACGGCCGGGTCGGTCTCGGGGGTGCCGACGGACACCTGCAGCCGGTAGGCGTGGAAGTACGGCTGGACGTCGGCGGTGCCGGCCAGGCCGCGGCGGTCCTGGCGGGCCAGGGAATAGGTGTTGATCCCGGTCAGGTCCAGGCCGCGCCGCGCGGCGGTCTGGTCGATCGTCACGGTGAGGCACGCGTCCACGGCCCCGGCCAGGTACTCCATGGGCGTGGGCGCCTCGTTGCGCCCGCCGATCGCCTCCGGCTCGTCCACCGTGAAGGCGAACTCGCGGACGGCCACCCGGGTCTGCTGGAGACCCGTCCAGGTGCCGGCGGCTCGCAGGGTCTTCGACTCGGTGTCCAGGGGTCTCTCGGTGAATCGGGGCTGCACGCGGGTCATCCTAGGGCCCGCCGGGTAACGGAGGGTGTCCTGTTGACGCCGCGAGACCTCGCCGGGATCGGTCAGCCGGTCAGCGGCAGGCCGGCGTCCGCGGCGTCGTCGAACATGGCGTCCACGTGCACGGGATCCTTGCCGGCCCGCTGGAGCAGGGAGGAGGCCACACCGGAGCGGTAGCCGGATCCGCAGTGCACCCACAGCCTGCCGTCCGGCACCTCGTCCATCCGGACGATCAGTTCGTGCAGCGGGATGTTGACGGCGTCCTTGATGTGGGAGTCCTCGTATTCGCTGGCCTGGCGCACGTCCAGGACGGTCTGCCCGGCGGGGCGGTCGCGGACCCCGTCCCATCCGACGCGCGGGTAGGAGGACACCGGGGCGCCGGGAGCAAGGGCCTTCGGGTCCTCGCCGAGGGCGGCGTCGGGGGAGTCGATGCCGATCCGCGACAGGTCGCGGATGGCGTTCTCGACGTCCTCGCGGGAACCGACAAGGGTCAGCTTCCGGTCGTAGGGAAAGAGCCAGCCGAGGTAGGCGGTGAAGCTGGAGCCGTCGCCGTACTCGAAGCTGATGGTTCCCTTGAGGTGTTCGGCGGAGTAGGCCACCCGGTGGCGCAGGTCCACGACCCACTCGCCGTCGGCGAGCCGGGCCCGGAGTTCCTCGGCGTCCAGGGCCTCGGGCACCGCCAGGTCCGGATCGGTCGGTCCCTCGGCATTGATCGGGCCCATGTGGGCGTAGTAATTCGGGTAGGCCGAGAGGTTCTCGATCAGCTCGGTGACGAAGTGTTCCTCGTCCGGGTCGGTGTAGACGTGGTTGGAGCGCATCTGCTCACCGAGGGTGGACTCGCCGACGCCGGTGGCCGGGCCGGAGGAGCAGAAGGAGCCGAAGCCGTGCGTCGGGTAGAGCGAGGCCTCCTCCTCCGCTTCCCGGGCGAGTCGGCGCGCGGAGGCGTACTGGTCGTGGGTCAGGCCCACCGTGTGTTCCTGCCCGAGCAGGTCGGTACGGCCCACGGAGCCGTAGAGCACGCTGCCTCCGGAGAACACGGCCTGCTCGTCGCCGTGCTCCACCACGTAGGACAGATGGTGGTGGGTGTGGCCCGGGGTGGCCACGGCCCGCACGGACAATTGCCCGACCCGCACGACCTGCCCGTCGGAGATCGGCGTGCGCTCGAACGCGACCTTGTCGGCGGCGTTGACGAGGTACTGCGCGCCGTGCTTCTGTGCGTACAGGTACCCGCCGGTGAGGTAGTCGTTGTGGATGTGTGTCTCGGCCACGTGGGTGACCTGCACCCCGGCCTTCTCGGCAGCGGCTTCCACCCGGTCGATGTCGCGCTGCGCGTCGACCAGGAGCGCGACATCACCATCGTGGACGAGGTAGCTGCGATCTCCCAGTTGCGGGGTGTCGATGACGATGACGTCCATGGCTGCTGTCCTCCTGTGCTCGCAGACGGAACGAGGTCGATGTCCCATGGCCAACGTACGCACCGGGGTATGGGCGGACAAGGGGCGTGCCGGCATCAGGGCCGGCAGCCGCGGTATGGCCGGCCCCGGTGAAGCCCCCGGCTACCTCGGGTGCCGCAGGTGGCGCTGGGGCACGCGGTGGCCGGTCAGGACCAGCGCCGCACCGCCCATCTCTCCACCAGGCCCAGGACGGCGTCGGTGACCTTGCCGATTACGGCCAGCAGCACGATCGCCAGGATCAGCCGGTCGGTGCGCCCGTTGTTCTGCGAGTCGGTGAGCAGGAAGCCCAGGCCCATGGAGGAGGCGATGAGCTCGGCGGCCACCAGGAACAACCACGCCTGGGCCAGGGCCAGGCGCAACCCCGAGAACACCGAGGGGATCACGGCCGGTAGCTGCACGGTGCGCAGCAGGCGCAGGCCGTGGTAGCCGAAGGCCCGGCCGGCCTCCACCAGGTGCGGGTCCACGTGCTTCAGCGCCGAGTAGACGTTCGTGAAGATGGGGAAGAACGCACCGATCGCGATGAGCGTGATCTTCGAGTCCTCGCCGATCCCCATCCACAGGATCAGCAGCGGCACCCACGCCAGGGACGGCACGGCGCGGATCGCACCGGTGAGCGGGGAGAGCAGGGCGTCCGCCCACCGGGACAGCCCCAGCACGGAGCCGACGAGCAGGCCCAGGACCCCACCGATCGCGAAGCCGATCAGCACCCGCTGCACGGAGATGGCGATGTGGTGCCACAGGGGGCCGTCCACCGCCAGCTGCACGCCCGCCTGCACCACGGAGGCCGGCGAGGGCAGCTGCACCGGGGAGAACACCCCGGCCTCGGTCACCGCCCACCACAGCGCCACGAGCAGCAGCGGGACCAGGAGCCCGACGGCGGCGCGGCCGGCCCCGGTGCCCAGGATCCCGCGGGCACGCCGGGCGGGAAGGCGGGGGGTGACGGTCCTCTCGGCCGTACTCACTGGGTGGCCTTCTCGGCGAAGGACGGCTCGAGCAGCTCGGCCAGGGCCTGGTCCACGTTCTCCTGGCTGGCCACGTCACCGGTCTCCACCAGGATGGGGCCGACCCTCTCGAGCACGTCGAGCTGGGCCTGTCCGGGCACCGGGTCCACGTCCAGGTTGGAGCGCTCCTGGATGACGGTGGTGGCCACCTCCTCCTCGAGGCCGGCCACCTCGGCGAGGATCGCGGCGGTCTCCTCGGGGTTCTCCAGCGCCCAGGCGCGCGCCTTCTCGTAGACGTCCACCACGGTCTGGGCCAGCTCGGGGGACTCCTCGAGGAAGGACTCGGTGGCGTTGAGGAAACCGTAGGTGTTGAAGTCCACATTGCGGTAGAACAGCTCGGCGCCCTCGGCCTCGGCGCCGGCCATGATCGGGTCCAGCCCGGACCAGGCGTCCACCGAGCCGTTGGCCAGGGCGGAGTTGCCGTCGGCGTGCTGCAGGTTCTGCACGGTGACCTCGGACGGGTCCACGCCGGCCTCCTCGAGGGCCTGGATGAGGAAGAAGTACGGGTCCGTGCCCTTGGTGGCGGCCACGTTCTTGCCCACCAGGTCGGTGACCTCCGTGATGCCCGAGCCGGCGGTGGTGACCAGGGCCGCCCACTCCGGCTGGGAGTAGAGGCCGATCGTCTTGATCTCGGTGCCGTTGGCCTTGGCCAGCAGCGCCGCGGAACCGGCGGTGGAGCCGACGTCGATGGCCTCGGCGCGCAGCGCCTCGTTGGCCTTGTTGGACCCGGCGGACTGGACCCAGTTGACGGTGACGCCCTCGTCCGAGAGCTCCTCCTCGAGCCAGCCCTTCTCCTTGATGACCAGGGAGAGCGGGTTGTAGGTGGCGAAGTCGATGTCCAGGGTGGCGGCGCCGCCGGCGGAGGCATCGGCCTCGGCGGCATCGCCGCCCGAACCCTCCCCGGCCACGCACCCGGTGAGGGTGAGGGCGGAGACGGCGAGGGCCGCGGCGGAGAGCGTGAGTCGAGAGCGCATGGTGGTGCCTTTCAGGACAGGGGATCGCACGGGGGCGGGGACGGTGGAGCAGGGGGCGGTCCGGGGACCGTGGACGCCGGGACGGCACCGGCGGGGCCGTTGCCGCGGCTGCGGGGTCGGATCGGTCAGCGCCGGTGCGCGTCGACGCCGAGGCCGTCGAGCAGCTCCGAGCGCAGCGCGGCGAGCTCGGCTGAGCCGCGGGGGCGAGGACGCTCGCCGGGCACGGTGAGGACCTTGCGGGCGGTGGCCCCGGGATCGGCACCGGGATCCTTGCCGAGCAGCAGGATGCGGTCGGCCAGCTGCAGGGCCTCGTCGACGTCGTGGGTGACCAGCAGGATGGTGGTGGCCGTGCGGGCGTGGATGTCCAGGAGCAGGTCCTGCATCTTCAGCCGGGTCAGGGCGTCGAGGGCGCCGAACGGTTCGTCCAGCAGCAACACGCCGGGGCGCCGGGCCAGGGCCCGGGCCAGCGACGTCCGCTGGGCCATGCCGCCGGAGACCTCGCGCGGCCGGTGGCCGGCGTGTGCGTCCAGCCCGACGAGCTCGAGCAGCCGGTCGACGCGCTCCCGGCCCTCGGTGCGGCCCGTGCCGTGGGGCAGGCCCAGGGCCACGTTCTGGTGCAGGGTGCGCCAGGGCATCAGGCGCGGTTCCTGGAAGCCGACGGCGGTGCGCGGGTCATAGGTGGTCACCGGCTCCCCGCCGATGAGGATCTCCCCGGAGTTCCCGGTGTCCAGTCCGCCGGCGGCCCGCAGCAGGGTGGACTTGCCACAACCGGAGGCGCCGAGGATGGCCAGCACCTCGCCGGGTTCCACGGTCAGGGTGATGTCCCGCAGCACGGTTCGGGGGCCGTCGGCGGTGGGGAACGCGCGGCCGACGTCATGGAACTCCACCGCCAGGCTCTCTGGGGCGTCCGAGGTGGTGGCGGCGCCGCGGACCGACGCGGCGGCGCGGGCGGCAGGGCTCAGCTCGGCAAGGGCAGTCATGGTGATCACTCTCCATCGCTTCTGGCATGAGCACCCTTGCCCGCGATGAAGCGGAGGGTTGCTGCGGCGTCACGGAGCCAGATCTCTCGGCCGCTCTGGATGGTTGGCGCACCTAGTCAATCAGGTCGCGGGGGAGTCCTGTCAATCCGGGATCGGCACGGCGTTCGACACAAAACGTCACATCGTGGCGGGCCGGGGTACTGAGGCTGTTCCCATGGAGCCATAGCCATCCAGAGCGGCCGAGAGACCCGGATCGACGACGCCGCAGCAACCCGCCCTTGACAGGGGACCGGGTGCTACCGCCGGGACCGATGGGAGAATCCATGACCTCGACCGTGCACGCCGCCACCTACCGGGACCTGGCCGGGCGGTTCGCGTCCGCCTTCGGGGACATCGCCCGGGGTGAGCCGGCCCGGGAGGCCGGTCGCCACCTGCCCTTCGCCGCGCTGGAGCAGCTCCGGGCGGTGGGGATCGGCGCCGTCACCGTCCCGGCGGAGGCGGGGGGTTTCGGCGCCGGGCAGGAGGACATGCTGCATTCTGACGTGAAAGCCGCAGAAAAAGCCGATCCCGCACAACCGGGCCACATCGCCGCACCGTTCGCCGGCACCGTCTCCCTCGGCGTGGCTGAGGGCGACACCATCCAGGCCGGTGACACCGTGGCAACCATCGAAGCAATGAAGATGGAAGCCGGCATCACCACCACCATCGGCGGAACCGTCAAACGGCTCGCCATCGGCGGCCATCGAACAGGTGCACGACGGAGACCTCCTGCTGGTGAT